>NZ_JBHMQU010000044.1:0-25729 GCF_042435015.1 Paracoccus panacisoli
GGCAGAGGCCCCGGCGGCCGGCGCCGCCCCGGCTGCGCCCGCCGCGGATGCGGTCGGCAGCTACTACACCAAGTCGACCCACGACGACTGGCTGCTGCGCTGCCTCAAGACCGCCGACGGCAAGGACCCGTGCGAGCTCTACCAGCTGCTCAAGGACGAGGGGCAGAAGCCGGTCGCGGAAGTCTCGATCATCCCGTTCTCGGGCAAGGCCGCGGCGATCCTGAACTTCGTCGCCCCGCTCGAGACCGACCTGCAGGCCGCGCTCGGGCTGCAGATCGACACCGGCAAGGAGCACCGCTACCCGTTCCTCGTCTGCGCCCCGATCGGCTGCGTCTCGCGCATCGGCATGACCGCCGACGAGCTGGGCGCGATGAAGCGCGGCAGCTCGGGCAAGGTCACGCTGCTGCCCTTCGGCGCCGACCCGGCCAAGGACCTCGTGAATCTGACGATGTCGCTCAAGGGCTTCACCGCGGGCTTCACCGCGCTGGAAGCCACGGTCGCGACGAACCAGTGAGCCCTGCCCCCGCGGTGCGCGCCCGACGCGCGCGCCGCGGACCGGATGAAGAAAGGGGCGCCCGCGGGCGCCCCTTGCGTGCCGGCGTGGCGCGCGGCCTTACTCGATCGACAGCGCCATGAAGCGCGGCTCGCCCTCGCGGCGGATCAAGAGCAGCACCGACTTGCGGCCCGCGTCCTTCGCCTCGGCGATGCGGGCGTTCAGGTCGGCCAGCGTCGTCACCGGCTGCTGGCCCGCCTCGACGATCACGTCGCCGGTCTGCAGGCCCTTGGCCGAGGCGTCGCTGGTCGCGTCGATGTCCTGCACGACAAGGCCCTTGGCCCCCTCGGGCAGGCGCAGCCGGGCGGCCAGCTCGGGCGTGATCGGCACCAGCGTCATGCCGAGGACGGTGCGGCCGTCCCCGCCCTGCGGCTGGGCGCCGTCGTTGCCCTCGCCGCTGCCGTCGGCGTCGGCCAGCTCGCGCCGCCCGAGGGTGATCTTCAGCTCGACCGGCTGGCCGGCGCGCTGCACGGTCACGTCCACGGCCTCACCCACCGGCGCGTCGGCCACCCGGCGCACGAGGTCGCGGGTGTCGGCCACGTCGCCGCCGGCAAAGCGGGTGATGATGTCGCCCGCCTTCACCCCGGCGTCGGCCGCGGGCCCCGCGGGCACGTCCGTCACCATCGCCCCGGTCTCCGAGGCGAGCCCCAGCGAGGCGGCGATGTCGGGCGTCACGTCCTGGATCTTGACCCCCAGCCAGCCGCGGCGCGTCTCTCCGAACTCGCGCAGCTGGTCGACGACCTTGCTCACCACGTTCGAGGCCATCGAGAAGCCGATCCCGATCGAGCCGCCGTTGGGCGACAGGATCGCGGTGTTCACGCCCACGACCTCGCCCGCCATGTTGAAGAGCGGCCCGCCCGAGTTGCCGCGGTTGATCGCGGCGTCGGTCTGGATGAAGTCGTCATAGGTGCCGGTCAGCGCCCGGCTTTTGGCCGAGATGATCCCGGACGAGGCCGACAGCCCCTGCCCCAGCGGGTTGCCGAGCGCCAGCACCCAGTCGCCGACGCGGGCGCTGTCCGAGTTGCCGAACTTGACGAAGGGCAGCGGCTTTTCCGCCTCGACCTTCAGCACGGCGATGTCGGTGGTGGGGTCGGTCCCGACCAGCTTGGCGGGCAGCTTGGCGCCCGAGTAGAACTCGATCTCGATCTCGTCGGCGCCGTCGATGACGTGGTTGTTGGTGACGATGAACCCGTCGGCCGAGACCACGAAGCCCGAGCCGAGCGCGTTCGAGCGTTCCTGCTGCATCGGCCCGCGGTTGCCGAAGGGCGAGCCCTGGTCAGGCCAGCCAGGGATGCCGGGCACGCCGGGGATGCCGAAGTCGCGGAACAGGTCCGAGAACGGGCTGCCCTCGGGGAACATCGGCCCCTGCGCCACGGGGCGCGAGACGACCGCGGTGGTGGTGATGTTCACGACCGCCGGGCTGACCTGGGCCACGATGTCGGCGAAGCTGTCGGGCATGACCGACTGGCCGCTGGCGACGGGCGCCTTCTGCACGTCGATCGGGGCGTTGGCGTTGGCGGCCTCGGGGACCTTGCCGTTCATCGGCTGGTCGGGGGTGGTGGTCGTCTGCGGCATGTCCTGCGGCGCCATGGCGCTGCCCCCGGGCGGCAGGACCTGCTGCTCGACGCCCGGCGGCGGCGCGGGGGGCGTCGGCTGGGCCTGCTGGGCCAGGCCCGGCGCGGCCAGCGCGAGCGTCAGCGCGAGGGTCGAGGCGGCGAGCCCCGTACGCCGGGTAAGTCCGTGGAATGTCATGCGTTTGATCTCCGTCAGGTGACCGGATCGTGAGCCCGTCCGGCGGCGGGTCGGGTGCGGCCAATGTGGTCGCTCGTGGCGACAAGGCAACAGTGCGGATCGTCATTTCATCGTGAGGGGCGCGGGCGGTTGACGCAAGCGCCGAGCGGACGGGGCGACGCAAAAAGGCGCAGCCCCGTGGGGCTGCGCCTCGATCCCTGCGCGGTGGCAGGACGCGTCAGTTGGCCGGCGGCACCGAATCGGCGGGGGCGGCGGGGGTCGCCACCGGGTCCGCGGCAGGCGCGGCAGCCTCGGGGGCCGGCGCCGGCGCGTCGGCCGGGGCCGTAGTGGCGGCGTCGGTGGTGCTCCCGGCCGCAGGCTCACCGTCCAAGCCCGGCACGGTGCCGAGCGCGTCGGGGACCGCGATGGTCGCCTCGCCCGGCTCGCTTTCCGCGCCGCCCTCGGCGCGGGCGGCGGTCGCCGCAGCCGCCTCGGCCGCGGCGGCAGCCTGGGCGGCCGCCTCAGCCGCGACCTCGGCCGTCGAGGGCGCGTCGGCGGGCACCGCCGCTGCGACCTCGGGCGGGACCGCGACCGGGCTCACCCCGTTCGGATTGCCGCCCGCGCCGAGGTAGCTGAAGAACTCGCCCTCGGGGTTGATCACGAGCGAGCTGTTCTGCCCCCGCAGCGCCCGCTCATAGGCGGTCATCGAGCGGGTGAAGGCGAAGAACTCGGGGTCCTGCCCGAAGGCCTGCGCGTAGATGGCGTTGCGCTGTGCATCGGCCTCACCGCGGACGATCTCGGACCGGCGGCGGGCGTCCGAGGTCAGCTCGACCACCGTCCGGTCGGCGGTGGCGCGGACCCGCTGCGCGGCCTCGCCGCCGCGGGCGATCTCGTCGGCGGCCTCGCGCTCGCGCTCGGCCCGCATCCGGGCGTAGGTCGCGGTCAGGTTCTGCTCGGGCAGGTCGGTGCGGGTCAGGCGCACGTCGATGATCTGCACCCCCAGCGCCTCGGCCTCGCCGCGGGCGGCGTCGCGGATCTGGCCCATCAGGTTGGTGCGGTCCTGCGACAGCACCGCGGTCGAGGGCACCGAGCCCAGCACCTGCCGGATGGCGTTGTTGAGGATGCCGGCGAGCCGGTTCTGGGCGAAGTCGATGCCGCCCTCGCCGGTCGCGCGGCGGAAGGTCACGGCGTCGTTTACCTGCCAGCGCGCGAAGGCGTCCACCACGAGGCGGCGGTCGTCGAGCGGCGTGACCTCCATCGGGTCGGTCGGCAGGCCAAGGATGCGCGCGTCATAGCGCACGACCCGGTCGATGACCGGCATCTTGAAGCCGAGGCCCGGTTCCTCGCGGACCGCCACGACCTCGCCGAAGCGCAGGACGAGCACCTTTTCGCGCACGTCGACGATGTAGATCGAGGCCATCACCAGAAGGCCGACCACGACCACGACCGGCAGGGCAAAGAAGGAAAGCGCGCGGCGCATGTCAGTTGCCCCCCATCACGGTCTGGCCCGGCAGCGCCGGGGTTGCGGACTGGTCCACCGGTCCGGTCTGGCCCATCGGCGGGGCCACCTGCCCCGTTTGCTGGCCCATCTGCTGCTGGCCCATCTGCCCGCCCTGCGGGCGAAGCTGATCAAGCGGCAGATAGGGCACGACGCCCTGCCCGCCCTGGGCGCTGCTTTCGATGATGACCTTGTTCACGCTGCCGAGCACCCGCTCCATCGTCTCGAGATACATCCGCCGCCGGGTGACGTCCGGGGCCTTGACGTATTCCTCGCGCACCGAGTTGAAGCGCGCGGCCTCACCCTGGGCGTCGTTGACGGCCTGGGCGCGATAGGCCTCGGCCTGCTCGACCATCGCCGCGGCCTCACCGCGGGCGTTGGCGAGCACGCGGTTGGCGTAGGCGTCGGCCTCTTTCTCAAGCCGGTCGCGTTCCTGCTGGGCGGCCTGCACCTCGCGGAAGCTGTTGATCACCTCCTGCGGGGGGTCCGCGCGGCCGAGGTTCACGCGGACCACATTGATCCCCGACTGATAGCTGTCGAGCGTCGCCTGGATCGCCATCTCGGCGTCGCGGGCGATCTGGCCGCGGTCGCGGTTGAGGATCGGGGCGAGTTCCGAGCGCGCCACGATGTCACGCATGGCGCTTTCGGCGACGGCGCGGATCGTGCCCTCGGGGTCGGCGAGGTTGAACAGGAATTGCTCGGGGTTCGAGACGTTCCAGACGACCTGATAGGTCATGTCGACGATGTTCTGGTCGCGGGTCAGCATCAGCCCGCTGTCGAGCGCGTCGCGCCCGGCGCCGATCTCGATCGTGCGCTCGCCGGTGACGGCGACCAGCTGGCGGGTGACGAGCGGCCAGGGCGCGAAGTTCAGACCCTCGTCGCGGACGGCATAGGGGCGGCCGAACATCAGCTCGACCGATTTCTCGCCGGTGTCGACGGTGTAGAAGCTCGAGGCGGCCCAGAGGCCGACGGCGACCAGCGCGGCGATCCCCCATTTGCCGCGGTCCAACCGCGGCAGGGTCGGGCCGGTGCCCATCGGGCCGCGCGGCCCGCCCGGGCGCGGCGCACCGTCGCGCCCGCCCATCAGCACGCGCAGGCGGTCCTGGCCCTTGCGCATCAGCTCTTCGATCTCGGGCACCTGCGTCTCGGGCCGGCGGCCGCCCTGCGGCGGCTGCTGCTGCCCGCCCGGCTGGCCCCAGGGCCGCGGCGTCTCGCCCCGGTCGGGGCGCCCCCCGTCGCGCCCGCCCTCGGGGCGCGGAGGTTGCGGGCGCGGCGGACGCTCGTCGTCGTTGCCGCCGCTGCCGCCGCCCCAAGGTCCTTGTGCCATCGTCACGCCTTTCGTCCAAACTCTGGTCCTAACTAGGGGGAAACCCCGTGAGGACAAGTGCCAACCGCCCCGAACCGCGGCCGCGGGCACCCCGCCCGCCGCGCCGCCGGTGACCCGGGGCCGCCCTCTCAGACCGTGGCGCCCCCGGCCCGGCGGACCGGCGCGCGCATCGTCACCAGCTCTTCGGCCAGCGTCGGGTGGACCGCCATCGCCGCGTCGAACTGTTCCTTGGTCGCCCCCATCCCCATCGCCACGGCGACGAGCTGGATCATCTCGCCCGCCTCGGGCGCGAAGATGTGGCAGCCGAGCACCCGCCGCGTCCGGTCGCAGACGATCAGCTTCATCAGCGCCCGCGCCTCGGACCCGGCGAACAGCGACCGCATGGGGCGGAAGCTCGCGGCATAGACCTCGATCGGGCCCTGTTCGGCGGCCTCTTCCTCGGTCAGGCCGATGGTGCCGAGCTCGTGCGGGCGCAGATAGACGGCGCTGGCGATCAGGCTGTGATCGACGCAGCGCGGCTGGGCGCCGAACACGGTGTCGGCGAAGCTGTGCCCCTCGCGGATCGCGACCGGGGTCAGGTTCACCCGGTCGGTCACGTCGCCCACTGCGTAGATCGAGGGCACCGCGGTCTGCGACCACTGATCCACCTCGATCTGGCCGCGCTCGCCCACGATGACGCCGGTGTTTTCCAGCCCCAGCCCGCCAGTGTAGGGCGCGCGGCCTGTGGCGAACATCACCGCGTCATAGGTCTCGGCCCCGCCGCCCGAGAAGCTGGCGCGGATGCCCGCGCCGTCGCGGTCCAGCCGCGTCGGGCTGTCGTTCAGCCGCAGGGTGATGCCCAGGTTCTCGATCTGGTGGGTGGCGAGCGTCCGGCACTCGCCATCGAAGCCGCGCAGCAGCTTGTCGCCGCGATAGGCGATGGTGGTGTCGCAGCCGAGACCGTTCAGGATCGTCGCGTATTCGCAGGCGATGAAGCCGCCGCCGACGATCAGCACCCGCGCGGGCAGCGTGTCGAGGTCGAACAGGTGGTCCGAGATCAGCCCCAGTTCCTCGCCGGGGATGCCGGGCAGGCTCGGGCGCCCGCCGACCGCGATCAGGATGTGCTTGGCGGTCAGGCGCGTCCCGTCGGCCAGTTCGACCGTGTGCGGATCGGCGAGCTTCGCGCGCTGGGGGTGGATGTCCACGCCCGCGGCGCGCAGCCCGCCGGCATAGAGCCCTTCGAGCCGCGAGAGCTCCTCGTGCAGCTTGCCGCGGAAGAGCGGCCAGTCGAAGCGGCCCTCGGTCGCGCCGGTCCAGCCGTAGCCGCGCGCCTCGGCGGCGGCGGCGGGGGCGCCCGAGGCGAAGATCATCAGCTTCTTCGGCACGCAGCCGCGGATCACGCAGGTGCCGCCCATGCGGCTTTCCTCGGCCAGCCCCACGCGGGCGCCGTGCTGCGAGGCGGCGATGCGGGCGGCGCGCACGCCCCCCGATCCGCCGCCGATCACGAAGAGGTCGTAGTCGAAGCTCATGTCAAATCCTCGGTCCGGGTCAGCTCGATGACCGAGCCGTCCGGGCTGCCGATCAGCGCCAGCTGGCACATGTTCAGGAAAAGCCCGTGCTCGACCACGCCCGGCACCGCGTTCAACCCCCGCGCCAGCGCCGCGGGGTCGGGGATGCACTTGAGCGACAGGTCGAGGATCAGGTTGCCCTCGTCGGTGCGGAACGCTGCGCCGTCGCGCTGGCGCACCAGCATCGGGCGCTGGCTCAGATCCATCGCGTCGAGCAGGCGCTGGATGTGGATGCGCGTCGCCTCGACCCCGAAGCCCAGCACCTCGACGGGCAGGTGAAAGGCGCCGAGCTGCTCGACCACCTTGGTCGGGTCGGCGATGACCACCATCCGGTCCGAGGCCGCGGCGATGATCTTTTCGCGCAGATGCGCGCCGCCGCCGCCCTTGATCAGGTTCAGGTCGGGGTCGATCTCGTCGGCCCCGTCGAGCGTCAGGTCGAGCCAGCCGATCGCGTCCAGCTCTTCGATCTCGATCCCGAGCTGGCCGGCGAGTTCGCAGGTCGCCCGGCTGGTCGCGGCGCAGCGCAGGCGCAGCCCCTCGGTGCGGATGCGCTCGGCCAGGCGATGGACCATGAACACCGCGGTCGAGCCGGTGCCGAGCCCGAGGCGCATCCCGTCCTCGACCAGCGCCACCGCGGCGCGGGCGGCGGCGTCCTTGGCGGCATCCGAGGGGGTGGGGTCGGCCATGGCGGGCTCCTTGTCGCGGCGGCGGGTGATGCGAAGGGGATATAGCGGCGATCCGGCCCGGGTGCGAGGGGGGGGCGGCGATGGCGATGGGCGGCCCGCGGGGCGCGGTTGCGACCCGGGCGGGCTTGGCGTATCCGCAGGGCGATGCGCAACGGTCCCCCCTCCCCCCTGCCGCCCCTTGCGGCCACCACGGCGGTGATCGTCACCGGCGCCGGGCGCGGCACGCGGATGGGCGGCGCGGCGCCGAAGCAATGGCAGTCGCTCGCCGGGCAAAGCGTCATCGCCCGCAGCATCGCGGCCTTCCGCGGCTTCGCCCGGGTGGTCGTCATCGTCGCCCCCGAGGACATGGACCGCGCGGTCGAGGAACTCGCGGGCCCCGTGGTGCTGGTCGCGGGCGGCGCCACGCGGTCCGAGAGCGTGCGCGCCGGGCTCGAGACGCTCGAGGGCGCGGGCGTGACCCATGTGCTGATTCACGACGCGGCCCGCCCGCTGGTCTCGCAGGCGGTGATCGCCCGGGTCCTGACGGCGCTGGCCGAGGGGGCGCCCGCCGCCGCCCCGGCCCTGCCCGTCACCGACGCGCTGTGGCGCGGTGCGGAGGACCGGGTGACGGGCTTTGCCGCCCGCGACGGGCTGTTTCGCGCCCAGACCCCCCAGGGCTTTGCGCTCGGCCCCATCCTCGCCGCCCATCGCGCCGCGACCGAGGGGGCGGCGGACGACGTCGAACTCGCCCGCCGCGCGGGGATCGAGGTCACCATCGTCGCCGGCGATGAGGACAATCTGAAACTGACCTATCCCGGCGATCTCGAACGCGCCGGACGGATGATGGAGGCCGGCATGGATGTGCGGCTCGGGAACGGCTACGACGTGCACGCCTTCGGCCCCGGCGAGGGGGTCTGGCTCTGCGGGGTGCTGGTCCCGCATGAGCGCGGGCTCGTCGGCCATTCGGACGCCGACGTGGGGATGCACGCGCTGACCGACGCGATCTACGGGGCGCTGGCCGAGGGCGACATCGGCCGGCATTTCCCGCCCTCGGACCCGCAGTGGAAGGGCGCGGCCTCGGACATCTTCCTGCGCCACGCGGCCGAGCTGGCGCGGTCGCGCGGCTTCCGGCTCGGCAACGCCGACGTGACGCTGGTCTGCGAGCGGCCGAAGATCGGCCCCCACGCCGCCGCCATGCAGGCGCGGCTGGCCGACATCATGGGGGTCGAGCCCGCCCGCGTCAGCGTCAAGGCGACCACCTCGGAACGGCTCGGCTTCACCGGCCGCGAGGAAGGGATCGCCGCCCTCGCCACCGCCACCCTGATCGGAGGCGCCTGATGGACCGCGCCATCGCCACCCTCTTCGGCATCGGCCACCTGCGCCCTGCGCCCGGCACCTGGGCCTCGGCGGTCACGATCGGGCTCGGCTACGCCCTGCACCGGCTGGGGCATTTCCCGCTGGTGGCGGCGGCGACGCTGGCGGCCACCGCGCTTGGGTTCTGGTCGGTGCGGCGGTTCACGGCGGGGATGGCCGACAAGGACCGCAGCGAGATCGTCATCGACGAGGTCGCGGGCCAGCTCATCGCCTTCTGCGCCGCCTCGGCGGGGTTCTGGTTCGCCGGGCTGCCGGCTTCGGTCATTCCCTGGCCGGGGCTGGTGGCGCCGTTCCTGTTCTTCCGCCTCTTCGACATCTGGAAGCCGTGGCTGGTGGGCCGCGCCGATGCCCGCGCGGACGCCGACGGGGTGATGCTCGACGACCTCTGGGCCGGGCTCTTCGCGGCGCTCGCCACCATCGTCGCGGCGGGCATCTCGCACGGGCTGATGTGATGGCCGAGGGGCTCGCGGCCGAGGTGCTCGCCGCCGCGCGCGCGCGGGGGGTGACGCTCGCCACGGCGGAAAGCTGCACCGGCGGGCTGATCGCCGCGGCGCTGACCGAGGTGCCGGGGTCGTCGGACGTGGTCGACTGCGGCTTCGTCACCTACTCGAACGCCGCCAAGACCCGGATGCTCGGGGTCTCCGAGGCGACGCTCGCCACCCACGGCGCGGTGAGCGAGGCGGTCGCGGCCGAGATGGCCGCCGGCGCACAGGCGCGGTCAGGCGCCGGGATGGCGGTCGCGGTGACGGGGATCGCCGGGCCCGGCGGGTCCGAATTCAAGCCCGAGGGCCGGGTCTGCTTCGGCCTCGCCACACCCGCGGGCGTGCGGACCGAGACGGTCGAGTTCGGCCCCCGCGGCCGCCACGCCGTGCGCGCCGCAACGGTGGAGCACGCGCTGCAGATGGTGCTGGGCGCGCTGGGTTAGAGCGCCGCCCCCAGCGCCGCGATCTCGGCGTCGGTGGTGGCCCAGCTCGTCACCAGCCGGATCGTCGCGGCCCCGGCGTCGTCGCCCTCGGCCGGCCAATCGGCCGCGCGCAGCCCGGCGGCGCGCAAGCGGGCGATCTCGGGGGCGGGAAGCCGCACGAAGACCTCGTTCGCCTCGACCGGGACCAGCGGGGAGTGGCCCGCTGCGGTAAGCGTCGCGGCAATCTCGCCCGCGGCGGCGTTGGCGTGGCGGGCGAGGTCGAGCCACAGCCCGCCTTCCAGCCAGGCCAGCATCTGCGCGGCGAGGAAGCGGTGCTTGGACCACAGATGCCCCGCCCGCATCCGGCGGAAGGCGAAGTCGCGGGCCCGGTCGGGGTCGAAAAACACCACCGCCTCGAGCGCGAGGCAGCCGTTCTTCGTCCCGCCGAGCGACAGCGCATCGACGCCGGCGGCCTGCGTCAGATCGCCGGGCGCCGCCCCGGTCGCCGCCACCGCGTTGGCAAAGCGCGCGCCGTCGATGTGGACGGCCATGCCGCCCTCGCGCGCCACCCCGGCCAGCGCCGTGACCGAGGCCGCGTCGTGGACCGTCCCCCACTCGGTCGCGTTGGTGATCGAGACGACCGCGTTCCGCCCGTCATGCTCGTCGACCTGCGGGTAGTCCGCGATCCGCTGGGCGAGCGTCGCCGCTGTCATCCGGCCCGCGTCCCCCTCGACCAGCGCCAGCTGCGCGCCGCCCGCCATCCAGGCCGGGGCGCCGCTTTCCGAGGTCTCGATATGCGCCGTGCGGTGGCAGAAGATCCGCCCCCAGGGCGGGCAGAGCTGCGCCAACGCCAGCGCGTTCGCCCCGGTCCCGGTGCCGAGCAGGAACACCGCCGCGTCGGGCGCGCCCAGCATCTCGCGCACCGCCTCGACCGCCTGCGCGGTCAGCGCGTCGCGGCCATACGAGGCGGCCGCCCCGTCGTTCGCCGCCGCCAGCGCGGCCATGATCCGGGGGTGGACGCCCGAGGCGTTGTCCGAGCCGAAGTTCATGACAGATCCTCGATCACATACTGGTCCCACTCGTCCTCGGTGACCGACAGCTCGCTGACCGTCCAGCCGCGGACCGAGGCGCCGGCGCGGTGGATCGCCTCGGGGTCGCCCGAGATCAGGTGGTGCCAGTCGTAGAGCGGCTTGCCCTCGGCGCGCAGCCGATAGGCGCAGGTCGCGGGCAGCCACCAGGCGATGTCGCGCAGCTTCTGGGGCGTCAGCACCACGCAGTCGGGCACGAAGTCGTGGCGGTTGGGATAGGACGAACAGCGGCAGCTCTGCCCGTCGAGCAGGCGGCAGGCGACGCGGGTGAAATCCACGCTGCCGTCGTCCTCGTACTCGATCTTGTTCAGACAGCACTTGCCGCAGCCGTCGCAGAGCGCCTCCCACTCGGCGGCGCTCAGTTCGGCCAGTGGCAGTTCCCAGAAGCGCGGGCGCATCAGCCGGCCGCCAGGATGGCCCGGGCGCGGGCGGCGTCGTCGTCCATCTGCGCCACCAGCGCCTTAAGGCTGTCGAACTTCGCCTCGGGGCGAAGGTAGTCGACCAGCGCCACTGACAGATGCGCGCCGTAGAGATCGCCGGAGAAATCGAAGAGATAGGTCTCGAGGTTCGGGGTGTTCTCGCCGAACATCGGCCGCACGCCGAGGCTGGCGACGCCCCGGTAATGGCCGCGGTGCGGGCCGGTCAGCACCTCGACCAGCACCGCATAGACGCCGAGCTTCGGCAGATGCAGCCCGTCCAGCGCCATGTTCGCGGTCGGATAGCCGAGCTCGCGGCCGCGCTGCGCGCCGTGCAGCACCTCGCCCTCGATCCGGTGCCAGTGGCCGAGCATCGCCTCGGCATCGCGTGGCCGCCCTTCGGAGAGCGCGGCGCGGATCGCAGTCGAGCTGGCGGGCTCGTCGCCGCCGACCAGCGGCACGATGGTGACGCCGAAGCCCATCGCCTGCCCCAACTCGGCCAGCGCGGCGCTGTCCCCGGCCCGGCCGCGGCCGAAGCGGAAATCGGCGCCGACGGCGACGTGGACGACGCCCAACCCCTCGGCCAGCACCTCGCGGGCAAACTCCTCGGGGGTCAGCCCCGCGAGCGTGGGGCCGAAGGGCAGTTCGTAGAGCTGCGCCACCCCGTGCCGGGCCAGCCGGTTGGCCCGCGCCTCGGGGTTCATCAGCCGGAACGGCGGCTCGCTGCGCCCGGCGGCGCGGGCGAAATACTCGCGCGGATGCGGCTCGAACGTGACCGCCCCCAGCGGCGCGTCGGGACGGGCGGCACGGGCCGCGTCGATGACCGCGCGGTGGCCCAGGTGGACGCCGTCGAAATTGCCCATCGCCACGCTGGCGCCGCGCGCCGACGCCGGCAGGCCGCGCCAGTCGCGGTGGATATGCATGGGGGGGTTCTGCATCGGCCTCACGCGCGGGAGAGCGGGCCGGAGCGCGGCCCTCAGTCGAACTTGCGGGACGGCGCCAGAACCACCGCCTCGCCTTTCAGCACGACGGTATCGCCGACGAGGCAGCGGGTGGCAAGGGTGACCCGCCGGCGGGCGTGATCGATGGCATCCACCTGCACCTCGGCGCGGACCACGTCGCCGGGGCGCACGGGGGCCATGAACTTGAGCGTCTGGCCCAGATAGACCGTGCCGTGGCCGGGCAACTGCTCGCCGATCACCGCCGAGATGAGGCCCGCAGTCAGCATCCCGTGCGCGATCCGCCCCTCGAAGATGGTGTCGCGGGCGTATTCCTCGTCCAGGTGCACCGGGTTGCGGTCGGTCGAGATGGTGGCGAACATCTCGATGTCGGCGTCCGTCACCTGCTTCTGCAGGGTGCGGATCATGCCGACCTCGAGGTCCTCGATGACGATGGTGCCCCGAAACTGGTTATCCCGCGGCAGATTGTCGAGCATCATGGGTATCCCCGGTTCACTGGCCCGTTCACTGGCCCGTCAAAGGCCCGTTCGCTGCATTGCGGCGTAACAGGTCGATGACCGTCGGGCAAGATTATACCGTCGTCGCGGCGTGGGGGATAATAATGTTGCGACGTCAGGTCACGGGGCGTCGGCGTCGGGCCGCGCGCCGCCCTCGGCCAGCAGCGCCGCGAGGTCGAGGGGCGCGTTGCCCATCTGCACCCGGCCTTCCGCGTCCAGCGGCCACTCCGCGGGCGGGCGGTCGCGGTAGAGTTCGACCCCGTTGCCGTCCGGGTCGCGCAGATAGAGCGCCTCGCTCACCCCGTGGTCGGCCGCGCCGTCGAGCGGGATGCCCGCGGCCAGCACCCGCGCCAGCACCCGCCCGAGCGAAGCGCGGTCGGGATACAGGAAGGCGCTGTGATAGAGCCCGGTGTGACCGGGCGGCGGGGGCGTGGCCCCGGCGGATTCCCACGTATTGAGCCCGATGTGGTGGTGATAGCCCCCGGCGCCGAGAAAGGCCGCGCGGGTGCCGTAATGCTGCATCACCTCGAACCCCAGCACGCCCGAATAGAAGGCGATGGCCCGGTCGAGGTCCGCCACCTTAAGGTGGACGTGCCCCACCCGCGTCGCGGCGGGCGCGGGATCGGGCGGCGAGGCGATCGGGCGGGCGCTCACCGCAGCCGTCCGATGGCATAGGTCGGGGCGATGCCCTCGACTGCCAGCCAGGCGCGCAGCAGGCTGTCCTCGGGTCGTTCCACGTCGCCCCCCATGTGCTCGGCCGCCAACCCGCCGGTGACGAAGATCGAATCGATCCCCTGCGCGACGGCCCCTGCAACATCGGTGCCGATTCCGTCCCCGATGGCAAGCTCGCGCCCGCCGCTGACACCCAGCCGGCGCCGGGCGAGGTCATAGATCGGCGCGTGCGGCTTGCCGAAATAAAGCGCCTCGCCCCCCATCCCTTCGTAGAGCTGGGCGAGCGCGCCGGCGCAGTAGAGCCGCTGCTCGCCGAAATCCACCACGATGTCGGGGTTGGCGCAGAGAAGCGGCAGCCCGCGGGCCTGCGCGGCCTCCAGCCGGGCGCGGTAGTCCTCGGGCGTCTCGGTCATGTCGTCGTAGGGGCCGGTGACGACGATCCCCTCGGCATCCTCGAGCGCCACGCGGCGGATGCCGGGGGCGCGCGGATCGCTGGTCTCGGTGAAGAACCCGAGGTCGCGCTCGGGCCCGACGTGCCAGACGTTCTGCCCGACCCGGCCCGCGAACATCGCGTCCTGCGCCGCGTCGCCCGAGGTCACGATGTCGTCCCAGGCGTCCTGCGGCACGCCCAGGCGGTCGATCTGCTCGGCCACGAAGCGGCGCGGGCGGGGCGCGTTGGTCATCAGCGCGACCTTGCCGCCGCCCTGCCGGAACGCCTGCAGCGCGGCGATGGCGGCCGGATAGGCCACCTTGCCGTTGTGCACGCAGCCCCAGAGGTCGCAGAAGAGCACGTCATAGCCGTCGGCGATCTCGGCCAGGCTGTCGATGATCCGGGTCATGTCCACCCCTTTGCTGGCCACACCCTCGAGGCGCGGCGGATGTCCTGCGGGGTGTGGGGGTGGGACACCCCCACGCCGGCGGTCGTCCTCAGAGCTTCAGCGCCGGGATGATCTGCTTCTTGCGGCTGACGATCCCCGGAAGGACCACGCTGTCGCCCTCGACCGGGACGCCGAACGATGCGGCGGCAACCGCGCGCACGAAGTCGTTCGGGACCAGCAGGGTCGAGCGCTCGTTCAGGATGTCGACGATGAACAGCATCACCTCGTCGGCGCCGTCCTCGGCCGCGACGCCCGGCATGGCGGCCAGCAGCGCCGCCTTGCGATCGAGCAGCACCTGCGGGGCGGTGGTTTCCAGCACCGAGATCCGCATCTGCTTGCCGCCGAGTTCGTATTCCTTGCTATCCATCTTCAGCAGCGCCGCGTCCGAGAAGGACGAGACGTCCGATTTCGCGGTGAACATCTCGGTGGCGTATTCGGGGATCGAGAGCCCGAGCTCGCCGGCCAGCTTCTCGGCCACCCAGCGGTCATGCGGCGTGGTGGTGGGCGAGCGGAACTCGAGCGTGTCGGACAGGATGCAGGTCAGCATCACGCCCTTGACCCAGGCCGGCGCGCGGTCGAGGTCGCCGCCGATCAGGTCGTGCATGATCGTCGCCGTGCAGGCCAGCGGGCGGATGGTGATGTTGATCGGCAGCCGGGTCTTGATCCCGCCGGCGAGCAGGTGGTGGTCGATGATCTCGATCACCTCGGCGTCGTTGATCGAGGCCGGCAGCTCGGCCGGGTTGTTGGTGTCGACGATCACGCACTGGTCGCCGGGCGCGAGGTCGGCGATCACCTCGGGCAGGTCCAGCCCCCAGCGGCCCAGCATCCACACGGCCTCGGTGTTCGGCGTCCCCTGCAGCACGGCCTTGGCCGGGGTCTTGCGGACCTCGGACAGGTACCACGCCCAGATCAGCGGCGAGCCGGTCGAGTCGGTGTCGGGGGCCTTGTGGCCGAGAACCTGGATCATGTGAGACAGCCTTTGCGCAAAACGGGTCGGCGCGGGTTATAGGCGCGGGCCGCGTGCGGCTCAAGCGGCAGAGGGAGGTGAGCGAGAGCCTGCGGCGGATGACCGGGGAGCGCCGGAGGCATGGGCCGCCCGTCAGTCCCCCTGACAGGCGGCGACGGGGCGTGGCGGGCGCCTAGCCCCCCTGCCCCAGCGCAAGGCCCGCGTTGACGGCCAGCGCCACGATCACCGCGTTATAGAAGAAACTGAGCACCGAATGCGCCAGCGTCACCCGCCGAAAGGCCGTCGAGGTCAGCCCCACGTCCGAGGTCTGCGCCGTCATCCCGAGGGTGAAGCTGTAATAGAGAAACTCCCACGGGCCCGGCGCCGCGGGGCCGCCGGGAAAGTCGAGCCCGCCGCTGTCGCGCGCGCCCGTCTTGCTCCCGCCCGCTGCCCTGCCCGAGTCCCGGTCAGGGGTGTAGAACATCCGCGCATAGTGAAAGGCCATGACCGCGTGGACCGTCGCCCAGCCCAGCGGCACCGCCCCGAGCGCCAGCACCGGGCGCAGCCGCAGCGCCCCCGGATCGGCCGAGGCGAGCACGGTCTGGGCGATGGCATAGAGGCTCACCCCGACCGCGCCCGTCGCCATCAGCACGATCAGCGCCCCGCCCTCGTCGGCGTCGGCGAAATGCGCCCGCAGGTCGGCTCCGCTGCGGCCCCGCACCCAGACGGCGGTGGCCACGAGATAGACGACGAAAAAGAGGTCCGCCCCGATCAGGATGCGGTCGGTCGGCGTCAGCGCGCCGCCCAGCAGCGCCGCCGCCAGCCCCGCGGCGAAGGCGCCGTGAAACCGCGCGTGGCGGCGCAGCGAGCCGCGCAACCTTCAGTCCTCGGCCAGGGGCGTCTGCTGGTGCTCGATCATCTGCCAGTCCTCGTGCTGGCGCACCCAGGTAGAGCTGCAGAAGGCGCGGTAGGCGCGCCCGCCGCGGCTGGCCGCGACGCGATAGGCCAGCACGATGCAGTCCTCGGTCTCGACGAAGCGGCGCTCGCCCAGCGTCACCCCCTCCCACCGCGGGCCGTCGAGCGCGGGCAGGATGTCGCGGCCCTGCAGGATGCCGCGCGGCAGGATCATCACGCAGGCGGGGTGCATCCGGCGCCGCGCCTCGGCCGCGCCCATCGTCCACCACGCCGTCTCGTCGGCCCATCGGTTCTCGCTGCGGCTCATGACGCGCCCCCTGCCGTGATCGTCCACCCGTCCCGTTCGAGAAGCCGCAGCACCCCGTCCTCGCCCGGCAGGTGCAGCGCCCCGAAGGCCGCGACCACCGGCTTGCCGCGCGCCGCGGCGGCCGTCGCGGCCTCGGTCAGCGGCGCGATCCAGCCCCGGTTGCGGCCGGTCATCAGCCGGTCCTCGGCCAGCTGCACCTGCCGGTCGACGCTCGCGCGGTCCATCCCGGCGTGGTCATAGGCGTCCAGCCGCCCGAACTCCCAGATCGCCCAGATGTCGCCGCGGAAATAGGCCTCGATCGTTGTCGTGGCATAGTCGTCGGCCAGCCGCGCGGCGGGCAGCGCGGCGCGGATCATGTCCAGTTCTTCGGTGTCGCTCATGCCGTCGAAGAGGGTCAGCACCGTGTCCCACGGCTCGAGCGCGCGGACCGGCACGCCCGCGTCGGCCGCCACCTGCATCAGCCGGTGGTCGAGGCCCGCAGTGTCGCCGCGCGCCTTGATCTGGCCCATCATGCACGGCGAGATCCCGAGCATCATCGAGACGTACCAGGGCCGCAGCCGGCTGACCATGACGGGCGGCATCCCGCGCGCGGACATGGCCTCGCCCAGCTCGCGCCAGGCCGCGTCCCCGAGCCGTTCGGGCAGCGTCGGCCCCTCGGTGTCGACCATCAGCGACGGGTCGCGGGCGAGTGCGGCGGTCAGGCGCTTCTCCTCGTCGGGTCCGGCCTCGACCAGCATCGCGTCGGCCGAGGCGATGACCGGCGTCAGGGCCGCGACCATCGGGTCGTGGCGGGGGTCGTCGAAGTGATAGGTGCCGATGATCTCGATCCGCGCGTCGCCCTTGCGGGCGGTGAAGCGGGTGCCCTGCGCATAGGGCGTGGCGGCGACCGCAGCGTCGATGCGGGCGCGGGTCTCGGCCGGCAGGCTCTGCATCAGATCGGCGCCGGCGCAGACGGCCGGCGGCGCGTCCGCGGCCGGCACGGCCTGCGCCACCCCGGGCGGCGGATCGGCGGTGGCCGCCGCCTCGGCCGAGGCGACCGCACAGGCCGCAAGCGCCCCGAGCACCGCCCCCCGCATCCGCTCGTGCCAACCCATCTTCGCACCCCGCTCGCGCCCTGGCTTTCGCCGCAGCATGGCCCCGCGCCGCCCCGAGGTCCACCCCGTCCGGGCGCCCTCGCGACGGGCCCGACCCGCGCCGTTCCACCCGCTCGCCGCGATCACGCCCCGTTGACAGGCCCGGACCCGGCCCCTACATCGCGGCCATTGGCACTCACCCCAATCGAGTGCCAACAGCACGCAACACTGCAACCTGAATAACCGGAGTGTTCACGATGGCCTTCAAGCCGCTTCACGACCGCGTCCTGGTCCGCCGCGTCCAGTCGGACGAAAAGACCAAGGGCGGGCTGATCATCCCCGACAGCGCCAAGGAAAAGCCCTCGGAAGGCGAGATCGTCTCGGTGGGCGAAGGCGCCCGCAAGGACTCGGGCGAGCTGATCGCCCCCTCGGTCAAGGCCGGCGACCGCATCCTGTTCGGCAAGTGGTCGGGCACCGAAGTGACGCTGGACGGCGAAGAGCTGCTCATCATGAAGGAAAGCGACATCCTCGGGATCATCGGCTGATCCCTCGCAGGTAGCGCTTACAACCCTCTGACAAGGAATAGATAAATGGCTGGCAAGGAAGTCAAGTTCAACACCGACGCCCGCGACCGGATGCTCAAGGGCGTCAACATCCTCGCGGATGCGGTCAAGGTCACGCTGGGCCCGAAAGGCCGCAACGTGGTGATCGACAAGTCGTTCGGCGCCCCGCGCATCACCAAGGACGGCGTCTCGGTCGCCAAGGAAATCGAGCTTTCGGACAAGTTCGAGAACATGGGCGCGCAGATGGTCCGCGAAGTCGCCTCGCGCACCAATGACGAGGCCGGGGACGGCACCACCACCGCCACCGTGCTCGCCCAGGCGATCATCAAGGAGGGCCTCAAGGCCGTCGCCGCCGGGATGAACCCGATGGACCTCAAGCGCGGCGTCGATCTGGCGACCCAGCGCGTCGTCGAGTCGATCAAGTCGGCCGCCCGCCCGGTCTCGGACTCGGCCGAAGTGGCCCAGGTCGGCACCATCTCGGCCAACGGCGAGAAGTTCATCGGCGAGCAGATCGCCGAGGCGATGCAGAAGGTCGGCAACGAGGGTGTCATCACCGTCGAAGAGAACAAGGGGATGGAGACCGAGGTCGAAGTCGTCGAAGGGATGCAGTTCGACCGCGGCTATCTCTCGCCCTACTTCGTGACCAACCCCGACAAGATGGTGGCCGAGCTCGAGGACGCCTACATCCTGCTGCACGAGAAGAAGCTCTCGTCGCTGCAGCCGATGGTGCCGCTGCTGGAAGCCGTCATCCAGACCCAGAAGCCGCTCTTGATCGTGGCCGAGGATGTCGAGGGCGAGGCGCTGGCCACGCTGGTCGTCAACCGCCTGCGCGGCGGGTTGAAGGTCGCGGCCGTCAAGGCGCCGGGCTTCGGTGACCGCCGCAAGGCCATGCTGCAGGACATCGCGATCCTGACCGGCGGTCAGGTGATCTCGGAAGACCTGGGCATGAAGCTCGAGAATGTCGGCATCGACATGCTGGGCCGCGCCAAGAAGGTCTCGATCAACAAGGACAACACCACCATCGTCGATGGCGCCGGTGAAAAGGCCGAGATCGAGGCCCGCGTCAGCCAGATCCGCCAGCAGATCGAGGAAACCACCTCGGACTACGACAAGGAGAAGCTGCAGGAGCGCGTGGCGAAGCTCGCCGGTGGCGTCGCCGTCATCCGCGTCGGCGGCATGACCGAAGTCGAGGTTAAGGAGCGCAAGGACCGCGTCGATGACGCGCTGAACGCGACCCGCGCCGCGGTGCAGGAAGGTGTCGTGGTCGGCGGCGGCGTCGCGCTGGTGCAGGCCGGCAAGGCGCTGGAAGGTCTGGAAGGCGAGAACGCCGACCAGAACGCCGGCATCGCGCTCGTCCGCCGCGCGCTGGAAGCCCCGATGCGCCAGATCGCCGAGAACGCCGGCGTCGACGGCGCAGTGGTCGCGGGCAAGGTCCGCGAGAGCCAGGACAAGAGCTTCGGCTTCAACGCCCAGACCGAAGAATACGGCGACATGTTCAAGTTCGGCGTGATCGACCCGGCCAAGGTCGTGCGCACCGCGCTCGAGGACGCCGCGTCGGTGGCCGGCCTGCTGATCACCACCGAGGCGATGATCGCCGAGAAGCCCGAGCCCAAGGCTGCCGCCGGCGGCATGGGCGGCGGCATGGGCGGCATGGGCGGCATGGACATGATGTGATCCCCCGCCCGGCCGTCTGACGGCTGGACAGGAAAGGCCGCCCCTCGGGGCGGCCTTTTTCTTTGGCGGGGGCGGGGCTGCAGGTGGCGGGCTATTTCTCACTTATGTTGCGGCGGATGGCGCCCAGCCCGCTCACGTTGCTCGATGGCGGAAGCCGGCTGACGAAGCAGGGAGATCGGCGCCCATCCTACTCGGGGGATTGAGAGACGGGCGCCGAGCGGCGGATCGTTGGCGATAACCTTTGTGGCAGAGGTCGTTTCGCCGGACCGCCAAGCCACCTCCGCAACGAAAAGGGCCGCCCCTCGGGGCGGCCCTCGTCGCGGTCGCCTGTCGCGGCGAGCCGCCGCGTCAGGTCAATAGACGTTCTGCCAGGTCGTGAGGGTCACGTCCGCCGGTTCGTCGGTGCGGTTGCCGTTCAGGTCGTAATACGGCCCCTCGCCGTTCTCGGACAGGCGGATCGTCAGGCCCGTCGCGCCCGTCAGGGTGACGACGTGGGTGCCGTCCAGCAGGATCTCGGTGCTGCCGTCCGTCTCGACCACCTCGAACCGGGCGCCGAAGTCCTGGATCGAGGCGCTCTCGTCCTCGACCACCAGCGACAGGTGATCCTCGCCCTGCGCGAAGTCGCCGACCACGGCCGGGCCGGTGTCGTCGGGGGTCACCCAACCCTCCAGCTCGTCCTCACCGCTGCCGCCGGTGACCAGATCGAGTTGCGAGAACTGGATGCTGTCGTCCCCGGCCCCACCGTCCAGCGTGTCGGCGGCGTCGTCCACCCGCCACTCGTGCAGGTCGAAGGAGGTCGGCGAGTCGGCAAGTCGGCTTCGCATCCCCTCGATGTCGTCGTCGCCGTCGCCGCCGGCCAGGCGCGTGGCGCCGTCGCCCGACACGAGGTGGTCGTCCCCGCCACGCCCGTCCACGTCCCCGCCGTCGCCATAGGCCGGCACGTCGTCGGGGCCGTCGGTGCCGCGATAGACCTCGGCACCGTCGACGATCGTGGGCGAGTCGCCGGGTTCAGGCTCTGGCTCGGGTTCCGGCTCAGGCTCCGGCTCGGGTTCAGGTTCCGGTTCGGGCTCAGGTTCCGGCTCGGGTTCCGGCTCAGGCTCCGGCTCGGGTTCGGGCTCGGGTTCGGGCTCGGGTTCCGGCTCGGGTTCGGGCTCCGGGTCAGGCCCGGGCTCGGGCTCCGGCGCCACATCGTCATCGTCATCGTTATCGTCGCGGAAGGCGTCGGCGAGTGTGGCCACGCCAAACACCGCCAGAATCGGCAACAAAAGCCCCAGGTTTTCCATGATCTCTCCGGCGTCAGCGGCAGAAGACAATCACGGCGCCGTGACCTCGGCAAAATGTCCTGAAAGCGCAGCGCTCACTGCACCACGCACTCGACGCCCATCGCGCTGCAGAGCGACTGGAACCGCGCCGCCGCGACCTCGCCCATCAGCGCCCGGCCGGTGCGAGTCAGCTTGAGGGTCAGGCGCTTGGAATCGCGGTCGAAGATCAGCTCCCCCGCCTCGGACGGGTCGCCGACCGAGAACATCGCCCCGAACCGCATGGCCTTGCCCAGCGTCTCGGCGTCGCGGATCTGCGCCTCGTCGAGCAGCGTGAAGAGCGGCGCCATCGCCGACCCCGCCCGGCTGTTCTTGTAGCGGTGCAGAAGCGCGAGCCCCAGGAACACCCGCTCGGGGTGGCTCAGCGCGGCGAGGTTGGCGCGCGTCACGTTGTCGAAGCAGGCCTCGGCCCGATAGTCCGGGTGCGCCCGCCAGCTCGTGTCGTGCAGGAGGCAGGCGGCCCGGATCAGCCGCTCGTGCGAGGGCGGCGCATCCGCAAACAGCGGCGACAGGAACTGGTAGAGCTTCTTGCCCGAGCCGGGGATGCGCGCCATCTGCCGCTCGGTGAACCGCGCCGCCTCGATCAGCGGATCGCGCTTGCGGATGCTGTCGGACATCTGCTCGTAAAGCAGCCCCTCGCGGATCCCGTAGGAGCTGATGGCGATCTCGGGCGGCGCGAGGGTCGAGACCAGCTCGCGCAGCACCTGCATCGCCAGCGGCACCAGCTCGATCCGGCCCGAGCCGATGCCGGTGCGCGACTTGAGGTCGGCGAGGCTCTGCTCGCCGATCCACTTGACGGTCGCCAGCACGTCCTCGGGCGTCATGCGGTATTCGTGCAGGACGGTCATCGGATAGGCCCGCCGCTCCATATCAAGCCGGGCAATGGCGCGCCACGAGCCGCCGACGAGATAGAGCCGCTCGTGATCGGTGCCGAAGCTTTCGGCCAGCCCGCCGACGATCCGCGAGATGTGCTTCTTGAGGTCCTTCGCCTCGACCTGCTGCAGGCGGAACGGCCCGAGTGGAGAGGTTGCGCGCCGGCCGATGGCGCCGTCGCCGACCTCGGCCAGCTCCATCGAGTTGCCGCCGATGTCGCAGACGAGCCCGCGCGCGTCGGGCCAGCCGAGCAGCACCCCCTGCGCCGACAGCCGCGCCTCTTCCTCGCCGTCGATGACGATCAGCTTGAGGCCGGTCTCCTTCGCCACGGCCTGGTGGAAGGCGGGCCCGTCCTCGGCCTCGCGCACGGCAGCGGTGGCGACGCAGGTCAGCGCCTCGATCCCCATCCCCTTGGCGAGCGCCGCGAAGCGCCGCAGCGCGGCCATGCCGCGGACGACGCCCTCGGGGTTCAGCCGGCCGGTGGTGGCAAGCCCCTGCCCCAGCCCGGCCATGACCTTCTCGTTGTAGAAATAGGCCGGGCTGCGGGCGGCGCCGTCGAACACCACCATGCGGATCGAGTTCGAGCCGACATCGACCACGCCCACCCGTTTCAGCTCGCGCGCCGGGCGCACCGGCAGTCCGCCCTTGCCGAAGGGCGAGACCTTCTGCCCCGAGGTCGTGGTCACGTTCATCCTGGTGGTCCTCGCGTGTGGCGTGGTGGGCGGCCCGGGCCTCAGTCCCGGTCCGGGTCGGATGTCTTGGCGGCGGCGGGGGCGACCGTCGCGGCGGGGGCGGCCGCGCGCTCGGCGGCAGCCTCGACCGCCGCTTCGGCCGGCGTCTCGCCCGAGGGCTCGCCGCTGCCTTCGGTGCCGTGGGTCAGCGCCGGCACGTCCCCCGCGCCCGCGCTGCCGCGCCCCGACAGCGACGGGTGGTCCATGAAGAAGCGGTGGCAGTTGAACAGATCGTCGCGGCCCTCGGGCAGATAGCGCAGGCAGCGCCCGTCGGGCTGAAGGATCCAGCTCTGCGCCTCGTCGGCCATGTTGGCGGCCATGATCTGGC
The DNA here is from genome assembly GCF_042435015.1 of Paracoccus panacisoli. NCBI lineage: Bacteria > Pseudomonadati > Pseudomonadota > Alphaproteobacteria > Rhodobacterales > Paracoccaceae > Paracoccus > Paracoccus panacisoli. Next base: position 22,839 of record NZ_JBHMQU010000044.1, read on the forward strand.
TGGTGATCTGGGCCTTTACGGTGTCGTTCAGGCACTCGACCAGCGTCTCGACCCGGCGCGAGAGGTTGCGGTCCATCCAGTCGGCCGAGCTGATGAATACCCGCGCCTTGCGGGACGGCAGGCCGTGGCCGTTGCCGAAGCAGACGATGCGCGAATGTTCGAGGAACCGCCCGACGATCGACTTGACCCGGATGTTCTCGCTCAACCCCGCGATCCCCGGCCGCAGCCCGCAGATGCCGCGCACGACGAGGTTGATCTTCACCCCGGCGGCCGAGGCGGCGTAGAGCGCCTCGATCACGTCGCGCTCGATCAAGCTGTTCATCTTGGCCCAGATCGCGGCGGGGCGGCCGCGGCGGGCAAGGTCCGCCTCGCGCCCGATCAGCTCAAGCAGCCGCGACTTGAGGTCGATGGGCGAGATGGCGAGGTTCTCGAGCCCCTCGGGCTGGACGTAGCCGGACAGGAAGTTGAAGACCTTGGTCGCATCGCGCCCCAGCGCCGGGTCGCAGGTGAAGAGCGACAGGTCGGTATAGATGCGCGCGGTGATCGGGTGATAATTGCCGGTCCCGTAGTGGGTATAGGTCACCAGCCGGTCACCCTCGCGCCGCACCACGGTCGAGATCTTGGCGTGGGTCTTGTAGTTCACGAACCCATAGACGACGTGCGCGCCCGAGCGTTCCAGCCGGCGCGACTGGCGGATGTTGGCGGCCTCGTCGAAGCGCGCCTTGAGTTCCACCAGCGCCACCACCGACTTGCCCGCCTCGGCGGCCTCGCACAGCGCCGAGACGACGGGGCTGTCCCAGCTCGTGCGGTAGAGCGTCTGCTTGATCGCCACCACGTCCGGGTCACGCGCTGCCTGGCTCAGGAAGCGGATGACCATGTCGAAGGTCTCGTAGGGGTGATGCAGCAGCATGTCCTTTTGCCGGATCGCCGCGAACACGTCCCCGTCGTGGTCCTGCACCCGCTCGGGCACCCGCGGGGTGAAGGACGGCCATTGCAGGTCCCGGCGGCTGTCGAGCACCAGCTCGCGCACGTCGGCCATGCCCAGAAGCCCCTCGACCTCGACCACCTCGTCGGGGCCGACCGCGAGTTCCTGCATGATCGCGCGGCGCAGCCGGTCGGGGGCGCCCTCGGTGATCTTGCATCGGATCACGTCGCCCCGCCTGCGCCGCTTCAGCGCCGTCTCGAACTCGCGGACCAGATCCTCGGCCTCGTCCTCGACCTCGAGGTCGCTGTCGCGCAGCACCCGGAAGGCGCAGTGGCCGATGTCGCGGTAGCCGGGGAAGAGCCGCGACAGATGCATCAGCAGCAGATCCTCGAGCCGCAGGAACCGCTGCCCGCCCGGCAGCGGGATGAACCGCTTGAGCTGCGCCGGGATCGGCAGCAGCGCCTGCATCTGCCGCCCGTCCGACTCGCGCGCGAGCTCCAGCGCCAGCGAGAAGCCGGCGTTGGGGATGAACGGGAACGGGTGCGCCGGGTCGATCGCCAGCGGCGTCAGGACCGGAAACACCTGCGCCATGAAATGCTCGCGCAGGAACGCCGCCTCGGCCCGGGTCACGCGTGAGCGCGACAGGATCACGATCCCCTCGCCCTCCATCTCGCGGCGCAGGCGGTTCCAGACGGTCTGCTGGGCGTCCATCAGGCGGCGCGCATCGGCGTTGATGAGAGTGAGCTGGTCGGCCGGGGTCAGCCCGTCGTCCGAGGGCGAGGTGTTCCCCTCGCGCACCAGCTCGCGCAGGCCGGCGACGCGGACGGTGTAGAATTCGTCGAGGTTGGTGGCCGAGATCGACAGGAACCGCAGCCGCTCGAGCAGCGGCACGCGCGGGTTGCGCGCCTCGTCCAGCACTCGCCAGTTGAAGCTGAGCCACGAGAGTTCGCGGTTGAAGAACCGGGCCGGTCCGACCGGCGGCCCGTCGGGCAGGTTGCGCGGCGCGGGAAAGTCCGAGGTGAGGAAATCGGCCTGGGTCATCGATTCTGCGGGCGGCTTGCCAAGAGGGGGGTCGCACCAACCCGTGTGGCCCGCCGGGCCGGGGCTGTCAAACCGTTGGGCCGGGTTGCCCGCGGCGCGGCGCTGGCTGCGGGAAGGCCCGGAACGGCGCGAGGGCAGCGCCACGCGCCAGCCTTTTCAGGGGGGTGCTCCTTCAACCGGCCCCCTGCAGCCTCGCCAGCGTCTCGAGCGCCAGCGGCCGGGTCACCGCCCGCCCTTCGGCCAGCGCGGCGCGGTCGATCTCGGCCACCAGCCGGCGGGCGAGGCCGAGGTCGCGGTCCATGCGCCGCACCAGCGCCTCGATCACCCCGGGGCCGGGGGTGAGCTGCCGGTCGCCCAGCAGCTTGACCAGCACCGCCCCGAGCAGCGCCTCGTCCGGCGCGCCCAGCGTCACCGCCGCCATCGCCTGCACCCGCGAGGCGAGGTCGGGCAGCGTCAGCCCCCAGTCGCGCGGCGGGGTGCGGGCGGTGAGCAGAAGCCAAGTCCCCCGCGCCGCGGCGAGGTTCCACAGGTGGAAGAGCGCCTGCTCGGCCCCCGCCGCCGTGGCGACGCGCTGCGCGTCCTCGACCACCAGCGCCCCCTGCTCGGTCGCAAGCAAGTCCACCGCCTCGACCCGCAGGGCGCCCGCGCGGACCCGCTGGGCGCCCTGTTCGGCGGCCCAGAAGGCGGCGATGTGGGACTTGCCCGAGGCCTCTGGCCCGACCAGCAGCAGCCGTCCCTGCGGCCAGTCCTGCGGCCGGTCCACCAGCGAGAGTGCCGCGGCGTTCGCGGGCGCGGGCAGGAAGTCGCCCCGGCCGAGGGCCGGCGCGCTGCCGAGATCGAGGGCGAGCTGGCGGGCCACGCGTCAGCCGCGCGGCGCGTCGCCGGGGCGCGCGACGGGCGCCTCCTGCGGCGCCGCGATCGGGCG
>NZ_JBHMQU010000045.1:0-35232 GCF_042435015.1 Paracoccus panacisoli
GGCAGGCCCGGTCGCCGCGCCCGCGGCACAGCGCGGCCGGACGCCGCGCCGCCCGGCGCGGACGGTCGGCGCGCGCGGCAGGCGCCGCGGCGGGCAGATCGGCGGTGCGGGGGGTGCAGCAGGGCATGGCGGGCTCCTCGACCCCGCCGAGATGGGCATCTGCGCCGCGTTTTGCAACCCCCGAGGCCCCGTCACGCGGCTGTGGGTTGATCCCGGGCGGCGGTCGCGCTAGCCGGGACGGCAAACGGTTCCGACAGGAACGGCCATGAGAAGGAACGGGGCATGAACCGCCGCCAGATGCTGATGCTGACCCTGCCGCTGATGGCCGCCCCCGGCCTGCTCGCGGCCGCGCCCGCCGCAAAATCCTCTGCCAAGACCCCGCCTGCCAAGGGCAAGGGCTATGATCCGCAGCCGACCGAGGTGCCGATCCGCGACGGGTTCGAGGTCGGATCGATCGTCGTCGTCTCGGGCGACTACTACCTCTACCACGTCGTCGCCCCCGGCCGCGCCATCCGCTACGGCGTCGCCGTCGGCAAGGACGAGCTGGTGTGGAAGGGCCGCGCGCTGATCGGCCGCAAGGTCGAGTGGCCGTCGTGGAAGCCCACCCCCGCGATGATCGAGCGCAAGCCCGAGCAGTACGGCAAGTGGAAGGACGGGATGCCCGGCGGGCCGAAGAACCCGCTCGGGGCGCGCGCGCTCTATCTCTACACGGCCGGCGGCAACGACACCTCGATCCGCATCCACGGCACGACCGAGCCGGGTTCGATCGGGCGCTCGGTCTCGAACGGCTGCATCCGGATGCGCAACGAGGCGGTGATGGCGCTGTTCGACCAGGTCCCCGTCGGCACCCCGGTCTACGTCTACTGATCCGCCCACGGAGTGACACCCCGTGCCGCTGAGCACGTTCCGCCCTGCCGCGCTCGGGGATCTCGCCGCGGCGGGGTTCGACACCATCATCGACGCCCGCTCGCCCGGCGAATACGCCGAGGATCACCTGCCCGGCGCCATCAACCTGCCGGTGCTGGACGACGCCCAGCGGGCCGAGGTCGGCACGATCTACAAGCAGGTGGCGCCGTTCCAGGCCCGCAAGATCGGCGGCGCTCTGGCGGCGGCCAACATCGCCGCCCATGTCGCCGGGCCGCTGGCCGACCGCGACGGGGCGTGGCGCCCGCTCGTCTATTGCTGGCGCGGCGGCCAGCGCTCCGGCGCCTTCGCCACCATCCTCGACCAGATCGGCTGGCGCACGGCGCGGCTCGACGGCGGGTGGAAGGCGTGGCGCGCCCTCGTCAGCGCGCAGGTCGAAGAGACGGGCTCACCCGCCCCGGTCGCCGTCCTCGACGGCAACACCGGCTCGGCCAAGACCGAGATCCTCGCCCGGCTCGCGGCCCGCGGGGTGCAGGTGATCGACCTCGAGGGCCTCGCCAATCACCGCGGCAGCCTGTTCGGGGCGATGCCCGGCGGGCAGCCCGCGCAGAAGCTGTTCGAAAGCCGGCTGGCGATGGCGCTGGCCGCGCTGGACCCCGCCCGGCCCGTGGTGGTCGAGGCGGAAAGCTCGCGCATCGGCGACCTGATCCTGCCCCGCGCGGTGTGGAAGGCGCTGTGCGCCGCGCCGCGGCTGCGGATCGAGGCGCCGCTCGCCGCCCGCGCCGCCTATACCGCGCAGGCCTATGCCGACGCGGTGGCTGAGCCGGGGCGGGTCGAGGCGACCATCGCCCGCCTCGCCCGGCTGCAACCGGCCGAGCGGATCGCCGACTGGCAGCGCCTCGCCCAGGCCGGCGCGTATGAGGCGCTCGCGGCCGGGCTCATGGCCGACCACTACGACCCACGCTATGGCCGCCAGCGCGCCCGCCACGAGGCCCACGAGCGGGCGGTGATCCCGGTCGCGGCGCTGACGCCCTCGGGGATCGAGGCTGCCGCCGCCGCCGTCGAGGCCGCGCTGCCAGGGCTGTTCGCCGCCGACGCCCCCCAGGCGGACTGACCCGCGCAACGCGGAACGCGGGCCTGTCGCCAGACCCGCGCCCGTGGTTCGGCCGAGACGGCCTCAGTTGCTGGGGGCCATGCCGCCGTGCATCATGTGGTCGTGGTGCATCTGGCCCATGCCGCCCATGCCGCCCATGCCCATCGCCGGCCCCTTCGGCCCGGCGTTGTTGTCGATGGTGACGCTCAGCGGCACCGTGCCGCAGGCGCCGAAGTCGAGCGTCATCGCCACGACCTGCCCCTGCGCCACCGGCGCCTTGGGCTTCATCAGCATGATGTGGTCGCCGCCGCGCTCGAGCGAATGGGTGCCGCCGGCCGGGATGGTCATGGCATCGACCTTGACCATCTTCATCACGCCGCCCTCCTCGAGGTGGGTGTGCAGCTCGGGGGCGTCGAAGCCCTCGGCGGTCAGGCCGGTCAGCTGGCAGTCGGTCGTGCCGGCGTTGGCGATGGTCATGAACGCCGCGCCCACGTCGGGGTTGGTCGAGCGGGCATAGGCGTCGGTGATCGTCAGCACCGACGGGGCGGCGGGGGCCGCTGCAGGCGTCTGGGCCGTGGCGGCCGAGGTCAGCGCGCCGAAGGGCAGGATCGCGGCCAGCGCCGCGGCGGTCAGGAAGGTCCGGGTCATCGGAGGTACCTTTGAAGTCGAAAATGAGGTGAGGGTTCGGTCAGGCGCGCGCCGCGACCGGGGGGCCGCGCGCCTGCGGCCCCGGCATCGCCCGCGCGACCACCGCAGGGCCGGGCACGGCGACGGGCCGTTCGATCCGCGCGACGCGCTGCGGCAGGGCTGGGGGCGGCGCGGCGAAGCCCGCGAGGAACAGCGGCGCCATGTCGGGACAGACCGAGCTGTGCCGCACCGGGGGGGCGCCGTCCGGGCCGGTCTGGACCACCAGCACCGCGCCCCCGGCGCAGAGCACCACCTCTCCGCCCAGCCGCAACTGCCCGCGCGCTGCCCCGAGCCCGAGGCTCGTGACGACCAGAACGCAGATCAGCAGAAGGCGGGTCAGCATCGGCATCCCCCTCTGACTACCCCGCCGCCGGGGCTGCGCCAAGAGCGCCGCCGCCCGCCGCGGCAGAGCGCCGCGGACGACCCTGACCGGCCGGCGGACTTCCGGGCCAGAAAACGCGAAAAACCCCGCCCCCGGTCAGGGGCAGGGCCACGCGAGCACCTCGCGCCGGGGCCAGCCGGCCCCCGGCGCAGCGGCGTCGGGATCAGGCCTTGGCGAGGTCGCGCTTGATCTTCAGCGCGCGGGCCGACAGCTCGTCGTCCTTGGCCTTCGCCAGGAACGCGTCGAGCCCGCCGCGGTGATCGACCGAGCGCAGCGCCGCGGCCGAGATCCGCAGCGAATAGCTTTGCCCCAGCTTGTCCGACATCAGGGTGACGTCGTTCAGGTTGGGCAGAAAGCGGCGGCGGGTCTTGTTGTTGGCGTGGCTGACGTTGTTGCCAGTCATCGGCCCCTTGCCGGTCAGTTCGCAAACGCGCGACATGATCGTTTTCCTTCGTTGCAGCACCCGACCCCGATGCGGCATGGGCGCCGAAGCGGGGGCCGGAAAATGAAAGGGCGCCGCGACGCAGCGCCCGGAAATCCGTTGCGGGGGAATAGGCAAGCGCCGCCCCCCCGTCAAGCCCGAATCGCGCGGTTCCGGCCGCATCCCGGCCCCCGGCCCGAGGCGGCAAACCCTTGGCAAGCCGCCCCCCGCCGCCTACCACTTGCCCCGCCTCCTTCTGCGCCAAAGGCCCGCGATGCCCGACACCTCAGCCGAGACGATCGCCCAGCCCGCCCCCGCACCCGAGTCCGCACCCGAGTCCGCGGCCGCGGCACTCGCCCGGCGGGTGGCCGCGGGCGACCGCCGGGCGCTGGCGCGGGCGATCACCCTGGTCGAGAGCACCCGCCCCGACCACCGGGCCGAGGCGGTGGCGCTGCTTGCCGCGCTGCCCGACCGGCAGGCGCTGCGAATCGGGCTTTCGGGCACCCCCGGGGTCGGCAAGTCCACCTTCATCGAGGCCTTCGGCCTCATGCTCACCGGCCAGGGGCTGCGGGTGGCGGTGCTGGCCGTGGACCCCTCGTCGGCGCGCTCGGGCGGCTCGATCCTCGGCGACAAGACCCGGATGGAGCGGTTGAGCCGCGACCCCGCCGCCTTCATCCGCCCCTCGCCCAGCCGGGCAGAACTCGGCGGCGTCGCGCGCCGCACGCGCGAGACGGTGCGGCTGGCCGAGGCGGCGGGCTTTGACGTGGTGCTGATCGAGACGGTGGGCGTCGGCCAGTCCGAGACGCTGGTGGCCGAGATGTCCGACCTCTTCGTGCTGCTGCTCGCCCCGGCGGGCGGCGACGAGCTGCAGGGCGTCAAGCGCGGCATCATGGAGATCGCCGACCTGATCCTCGTCAACAAGGCCGACGGCGAGCTGCGCCCGACCGCGCTTCGGACCGTGGCCGACTATGCCGGCGCGCTGCGGCTGATGCGCAAGCGCGCGGGCGACCCCGAGGGGTTCCCCAAGGCGCTGCCGGTGTCGGCGGTGGCGGGCGACGGGCTGACGGCGGCCTGGGCCGAGATGCAGGCGCTGACCGACTGGCGCCGCGCCCACGGCGTTTTCTCCGCCCGCCGGGCCGAGCAGGCCGAGGGCTGGTTCCTGGCCGAGGTCCGCGCCGGCCTCCTCGCCCGCCTGGCCGAGGAACCCGCCGCCACCACCCTGCGCCGCCTGGGGGCTGAGGTCGCCGCCGGCCGCACCGACCCGGTGGCCGCCGCCGCCGAGATGCTGGCGACACTCGGGTGACCGCGCCCGTCCACGCCGCCCCCTTCTTTCTTGCCCAAATATCCTGGGGTCCGGGGCAACGCCCCGGTCCGGCGGCCGGGCCCGGCGCCGCGCCGGATGCCGCGCCCGATCCGCGGCCCCGCCGCCGCGCGAATCGGCTAGAGTGAGGCGCATGGACAGCCTCTTTCCCCTCCCCGATCCCGCCACGCTGCACGCGGCCCTGCTGCGCCGCGACCCGGCCTATGAGGGCCGCGCCTGGGTGGGCGTCACGACCACCGGCATCTTCTGCCGCCTGACCTGCCCGGCGCGCAAACCGCGCCCCGAGAACTGCCGCTGGTTCGACAGCCCCGCGGGCGCGGTGGCCGCGGGCTTCCGCCCCTGCCGGCGCTGCCACCCGACCGGCCCCGAGACCGCCGCCGACCCCGCCGTGCAGCAGCTCACCGCGGCGCTCGCCGCCGATCCGGGGCGGCGCTGGACGGAAGCCGACGTGGCCGCGTTGGGCCTCGACCCCTCGACGGTGCGGCGCGCCTTTCGCCGCCACGCCGGGATGACCTTCCTCGAACTCGCCCGCCAGACCCGGCTGCGCGAGGGGATGCGCGGGCTCTCGGCCGGCGTGCCGGTGATCGCGGCGCAGCTCGACGCGGGCTTCGACAGCGCCAGCGGCTTCCGCGACGCCTTCGCCCGGCTCTTCGGCCACCCGCCCGCGGCGATGCGGGGGGGTGAGCCGGGGCTGCGCGCCGACTGGATCGACACCCCGCTCGGCGGGATGATCGCCGTCACCGACCCGCAGCACCTGCACCTGCTCGAGTTCACCGACCGCAAGGGCCTCGCCGCCGAACTGCGCCGGCTGTCGGCGGGCGCGGGCGGGCGGATCGGGCTCGGCCGGACCCCCGTGACCGACGCGACCGAGGCGCAGCTCGGCCGCTACTTCGCCGCCGAAAGCGGGGCGTTCGACCTGCCGCTCAGGCTGCACGGCACGCCCTTCCTGCGCGAGGTCTGGCGCGCGCTCCAGACCATCCCCCCGGGCGAGACGGTCAGCTATGGCGCGCTCGCCGCCCGGATCGGCCGCCCGACCGCGGCACGGGCGGTGGCACGGGCCAACGGGGCCAACCAGATCGCCATCGTCATCCCCTGCCACCGGGTCATCGGCGCGGACGGAACGCTGACAGGCTATGCCGGCGGGCTGTGGCGCAAGCAGGCGCTGATCGGGATCGAGCGCCAACTCGCGGGGCGCTGAGCCGCCCGGCGCGGCCGTACGGACGCGCGACGGGGCCACCGGGCCGCGGGCGTCCTGACGCCACGCCAGCCCCCTGCCCCGCCGCCTTGCGCGAAAACCGCCCCGGCCCTAGATTTGGCGGATCATCCGGCAAGGACACCGCCTCGTGCAGCGCCGCAACTTCATCGGGACGCTCGGCCTTTCGGTCGCAGCCGCCGCGCTCGGCGGGGCGGCCTCCGCGGCGACCCGCGCGGCGCCCCCCGACCTGCCGCGCCACGGCCGGGCGCTGGTGATGGTCGATCGCGCCGGCTGCCCCTACTGCACCGCGTGGAAGCGCGAGATCCTGCCCGGCTACTCCGCCCACCCGACCGGACGCAGCCTGCCGCTGGCGCTCGTGCCGCTCGACGGCCCGTGGCCCGACGGGCTGGCGCTCGCCCGCGCCCCGGCGATCACGCCCACCTTCCTGATCCTGCAGGACCGCATCGAGGTCGCCCGGATCGAGGGCTACCCCGGCGCCCGCCACTTCTGGCCCGAGGTCGAGGCGCTGCTGGCCCGCCCCGCCGCAACGGTGGCGCCATGACCCTGACCACCAGCCCCCGCACCGCCGCGCGAACCGCCCCCCGTGACGGGGCCGAGCCGGTCGCGGACGCCGATCTCCGCGACGGGGCCGCCCCCAACGGCCTTGACCCAAGCACCCCGAACGGCGCCGCACCCGACGCCGACAAGGGCGACCTGACCGGCCGCGTGGGTGAGGCCACCGCGCTCCTCAAGGCGCTCGCCCATGACGGGCGGCTGATGATCCTCTGCCACCTCGCCGCGGGCGAGCGCAGCGTGGGCGAGCTTGAGGCGCTGCTCGACCAGCGCCAGGCGACCGTCAGCCAGCAGCTCGCCCGGCTGCGCGAGGATGGGCTGGTGCAGTGCCGCGCGCACGGCAAGTCGCGGCTCTACAGCATCGCCGATCCGCGCGCGGCCCGGGTGGTGGAGCTGCTCTACGGGATGTTCTGCCGCACCTGACCGCGGCTGCCGCCACCCTTCCGCTGCCCCGGCGGCTGGGCTATGGGGGCGCACCCCTGCCTTGCCGAAAGGACCAGCCCATGCACGACATCCGCGTGATCCGCGACGACCCGACCGGCTTCGACGCCGCGCTGGCGCGCCGGGGGCTGGCGCCCGTGTCGCCGCAGATCCTCGCCCTCGACGCCGAGCGCCGCGCCCGCATCAACGCCGCCGAGACCGCGCAGGCCGCCCAGAACCGCGCCAGCAAGGAGGTGGGGGCCGCCAAGGCCAAGGGCGACGAGGCCGCGTTCGAGCGTCTGCGCGCCGAGGTCGCCGAGACCAAGGCCGAGGTCGCCGCCAGCCGCGCCGCCGCCGAGGCGCTCGACCGCGAGCTGCGCGACCTCTTGATGACCATCCCCAACCTGCCGCTGCCCTCGGTCCCCGAGGGCGCCGACGAGAGCGACAACGTCGAGCTGCGTCGCTGGGGCACGCCGCGCGACTTCGACTTCACCCCCGTCGAGCATTTCGAGATCGCGGGCGTCCGCGGCGGCATGGATTTCGCCACCGCCGCCAAGCTGTCGGGGGCGCGCTTCGTGGTCCTGGCGGGCGCCGTCGCCCGCATCCACCGGGCGCTCGCGCAGTTCATGCTGGACCTGCACGTCGACCGCCACGGGCTGACCGAGACCTGGACCCCGGTGCTGGTCCTGCCCGAGATGATGGAGGGCACCGGCCAGCTCCCGAAGTTCGGCGAGGACAGCTATCAGACCCGCGAAGGCTGGTGGCTGATCCCGACCGCCGAGGTGACGCTGACCAACACCGTGAACGGCGAGCTGGTCGAGGCCGCCACCCTGCCCCGCCGCATGGTCGCCCATTCCCAGTGCTTCCGCTCGGAAGCCGGCAGCGCCGGACGCGATACGGCCGGAATGCTGCGCCAGCACCAGTTCGAGAAGGTCGAGATGGTGTCGATCACCGACGCCGCCGCGGGCCTCGACGAGCACGCGCGGATGACGGGCTGCGCCGAGGCGGTGCTCGAGGCTCTCGGCATCCCCTACCGCACCATCGTGCTCTGCACCGGCGACATGGGCTTCGGCGCGCGCATCACCCATGACATCGAGGCATGGCTGCCCGGTCAGGACCGCTTCCGCGAGATCTCCTCGGTCAGCTATTGCGGCGACTTCCAGGCCCGGCGGATGAACGCCCGCTACCGCCCCGAGGGCGGCGGCAAGCCAGAGTTCGTGCACACGCTGAACGGCTCGGGCCTCGCTGTGGGGCGGACGCTGATCGCGGTGCTCGAGAACGGCCAGCAGGCGGACGGCTCGGTCGAGCTGCCCGCGGTGCTGCACCCGTGGCTGGGCTGCGCCACGCGGCTCTCGCCCGAGGGGCGGCTGGTCTGAGCCGGCGGGGGGCGGGGCGTCGGCCCGGCCGCCCGCTTCAGGTTGTGACCCGGACCAGCACCACGGCCAGCGCCGAGATGCCCAGCACGCAGGCGGTGGCGATGACGATGCTGGCGCCAGCGGTCGCGGCGGCAAAGCCGATCATCGCCCAGATCAGCGCCAGCGCGAAGCTGACCGGCCGGTTCATGGCGAGCTGCCCCCACGCCCCCAGCAGCGCCGCGGGCAGAAGGCCCAGCAGCACCGACCGCTCGACCCCCAGTCCGAAGTGGTGGTGGACATACATGCCCACCGCCGAGGTCGCCGCCATCAGCACCCACCCCGCGATGAACCCCATCGGCAGGTCGCCCACGCCGGGTGGCCGGGCGGGGGGCGCGGCGGCGTCCTCCTCCCACCCGCGCCAGCCGTCGCGGGTTGGCTGACCGTTGGCGATCAGCCCCGCGATCAGCAGCCCGCAGGACAGCGCCGCGAGCGCGAGCCCCGCAAGCGGGGCGGGGTTCAGCACCCACGGCCAGGCCGCGGCGAGCAGCAGGCCGCCGATCTGCATGGCCGGCAGCCGCGCCGGCTCAGGCCCCCGCCGGGGCCGCGCCCCTTGCAGCACCGCGGCGAGGATCACCGCCGCGAGCAGCGCCCAGAGCACCGCGTTCGAGGGCTGCGTCACCGGCCCGAGCAGGTTCGCGCGCGCGGCGGGCTCGACATCCGCCAGCGTCTGGAACGCCACTCCGGCCCGGTCGAGCACAGCGCGCTCGGTATGCAGCTCTCCCCTCAGGGTCGAGGTCCGCAGCGCCGTCAGCAGCGCCGAGATCGCGAAGGATCCGGCGGCAAAACTCTCGGCAGTGGCGAGCGCGGTGCGAGTCATGCTGGGCCAACGACGCGCCCCGCGAGTCGGGTCCGCGGGACGGGTGAAAATTACCCGTGAGGAGTCGGGAACTCTCCCGGACGGGGTGTCGGCGCGGGGGCTGCGTGGCGCTGGTGCGGGCGCGGGGCGGGCAGATGGATGACGTGTGACGATGCGTCACCGGAGCGCGAGGCGCTTTGGTCGCTGGGATGACACGCCGGGGCCGGGCAGCGGCACGAAGGGAAGAGAGGCGTGAGATGTGAAGGGAGCGGAACGTCATCGGATAATCGGACGATCCGATGATCAGGTGATCAGGGGGGGGTGATCAGGCAAAGGTCGCCCAGCGCGGGAAATCCGGTCACGTGCGTCTCCCGTGGCCGGCTGAGCCGACCGGTCATGTGCTCAGTCCAAGACCGGCAGCGACCCCGGCGGCACGATCATGCCCTGGGACACTCCCCAAGACCTCCGACACTCCCAATAGATGAGTTCCGCCGCGAGACGTCAGCCGCCCGCTGCGCTCCCACCCGCCCGTTTCCGCCTCCCACATCCGTTGGTGGCTTTGAGCCGACACCCTCCACGGCGACCCCCGCCTCGAAAGCTGACGACCCACCGCACCGCATCGCCCCGCGGCCCGCGCACCACTCGCCCCCGTCCCCCGCACTGCCCGCATCCGCCCCGCACTCGTCCCCCTCCTCTCCCCCTTCCCCCCGCGCAACCTTTGCGCCATGACACCGCGTCCGCCCCGCCCCAACCGACGCAACCATGCTCACCATCCTCTTCGACGGCCTCGCCTACGGGATGCTACTCTTCGTCCTCGCCGTCGGCCTCTCGGTGACGATGGGGCTGATGAACGTCGTCAACCTCGCGCACGGGGCCTTCGCGATGCTCGGCGGCTATGTCACCGCGCTGCTCGTCGGGCGGGCGGGGGTGCCGTTTCTCGCCACGCTGCCGCTCGCCTTCGTGGCCGCGGCGGTGGCGGGTGGGGTGGCCGAGCGGCTGGTCTTCCGCCCGCTCTACCGGCGGCCGCATCTCGATCAGGTGCTGGCCTCGATCGGGCTGGTCTACGTCGCCATGGCCGCGGCGAGCTGGCTGATCGGGCCGCAGCCGCAGCTCATCGCCCTGCCCCAGTGGCTGCAGGGCCGGATGATGCTGGGCGAGGTCGGCATCGGCCGCTACCGCCTGTTCGTGATCGTCGTCTGCCTCGGCCTCGCGGCGCTGCTGCATCTCGGGTTGGTCCGCTCGCGCTTCGGGCACAGGCTGCGGGCGGCGGTGGACGATCCCCGCGCCGCGCGGGGGCTGGGGATCGCCCCGGGGCCGATCCTTGCCGCCACCTTCGCGGTCGGCTCGGGGCTGGCGGGGCTCGGCGGGGCGCTGGGGCTTGAGCTGATGGGCGTCGATCCGTCCTATCCGCTGCGGCTCATGGCGCTGTTCCTGATGGTCGTCGCGGTGGGCGGGACCGAGGGGCTGGCCGGGCCGCTGATGGCCGCGCTGCTGATCGGGGTCGCGGACACGGCGGGGAAATACTACCTGCCGGCGCTGGGAGGGGTGACGATCTACCTCGTCATGATCGCCGCGCTGGTGCTGCACCCGCAGGGGCTTGCGGGGCGGCGGGCATGAGCGGGACGGGCACTCATACGCCGGGCTCACGCCCGACGGGGATGACCTGCGGGCGCCTGATCCGCACCGCCCTGTGGCTCGTCGCGGGGGCGAGCCTCGCGCTGCCCGGCCACCACCTGATCGCCACCGAGATCGCCATTCTCGCCCTCTTCGCGCTGTCGCTCGACCTGATCCTCGGGTTCGCCGGCATCCTGTCGCTCGGCCACGGCGCCTTCTTCGGGGTCGGCGCCTACACGGCGGGCCTCGTCTCGACCCGCTGGACGGCCGAGCCGCTCACGGGGCTCGCGCTCGCGGCGGGGGCGGCGGGGCTGCTGGGGCTGGTCACCGGGCCGCTGCTGGTGCGGCGGGCCACGGACCTCTCGCGGCTGATGGTCACGCTGGCGGTGGCGATGCTGGTCCACGAGGCGGCGAACCGCGCGGGCGGGCTGACCGGCGGCGCGGACGGGTTGCAGGGCATCCTGACCGCCCCGCTGCTGGGCCGGTTCGAGTTCGACCTCGCCGGGCGCACCGGCCACGCCTATGCGCTGGTGGTGCTGGCGGCGGGGGTGCTGGTCGCCACCCGCGTCACCGGCTCGGGCTTCGGGCTGGCGCTCAGGGCGATCCGCGACAACCCGCTGCGGGCGGCGGCGGTGGGGGTGCCGGTCGGGCGGCACCTCGTCGCGGTCTATGCGCTGTCGGCGGCGATGGCCGGGGTGGCGGGGGCGCTGATGGCGCAGACGACGATGTTCGTCTCGCTCGATGCGGTGGCGCTGCACCGCTCGGCCGAGGTGCTGATCGTGCTCGTGCTCGGCGGCACCGGCTGGGTCTATGGCGGGCTGCTGGGCGCGCTGGTCTACCGGCTGGCGCAGGACGGGCTGGCGACGCTTTCGCCGGCCTACTGGCAGTTCTGGATGGGGCTGCTGCTCATCGCCGCGGTGCTGATCGGGCGCGAGCGGATCGCCGCGGCCCTGCGCGGGAGGCGCGCATGACCGCGGCGCTCGAGACGCAGGGGCTGGGGCTCGACTTCGGGGGCGTGCGGGCGGCGGACGGGGTGAGCCTGAGCCTCGCCCCCGGCGCGCGGGCGGCGCTGATCGGGCCGAACGGGGCGGGCAAGACGACGCTCGTCAACCTGCTCTCGGGGGCGCTGCGGCCGGCGCGGGGGCGCATCCTGATGGGCGGGCGCGACGTGACCCGCGCGGGCCCGGCGGAGCGGGCGCAGGCGGGGCTGTCGTGCAGCTTCCAGGTGGCGCAGCTCTTCCCCACCCTCACCCCGGCCGAGTCGGTCGCGCTCGCCATCCGCGCCCGGCGAGGGCGTCAGGACGCCGCCGCGCGCGCCGCCGAGACCGCGGCGCTGCTCGGCCAGTTCGCGCTGACCGAGGTCGCCGATCGCCCCGCGGGCCAGCTCGGCTACGGCCAGCAGCGGCTGGTGGAGCTTGCCATCGCGCTCGCCGGCGGCCCGTCGGTCCTGCTGCTCGACGAACCCGCCGCCGGGCTGGCCGAGGCCGAGCGGCAGGCCCTGCGCGCCACCCTCGCGGCGCTGCCGCGCAGCGTCTCGGTACTGCTGGTCGAGCATGACATGGACCTCGTCTTCGCCTTTGCCGAGCGGATCGCGGTCATGGCCGCCGGCCGCATCATCGCCGACGGCCCGCCCGAGGCCATCGCCGCCGATCCCGCCGTCCGCGCCGTCTATCTGGGCGAGGCCGCCGATGCCTGAACTGCTCACCGTCGAGGGGCTGGGCGCCGGCTACGGCGCGGTGCAGGTGCTGCGCGAGGTCTCGCTGACCCTTGGACCGGGCGAGGGGCTCGCAGTGCTGGGCCGCAACGGGGCCGGCAAGACGACGCTGATCGAAACCCTCATGGGCCTGACCAACAGCTTCGCCGGGCACATCACCCTCGGCGGGCGCGACCTGACGGCGCTGCCGCCCGAGGCGCGGGCGGCGGCGGGGCTGGGCTGGGTGCCGCAGGGCCGGCGGGTGTTCCGTTCGCTCAGCGTGGCCGAGAACCTGACCGCCACCGCCCGCCCCGGCCCCTGGACGCAGGCGCGGGTCGAGGCGCTGTTCCCGCGCCTCGCCGAGCGGCCGGCGCAGCCGGCGGGGGCGCTGTCGGGGGGCGAGCAGCAGATGCTCGCCATCGGCCGGGCGCTGATGCTGAACCCGGCGGTGCTGCTGCTCGACGAGCCGACCGAGGGGCTTGCGCCGGTCATCGTGCAGGGGCTGGCCGGGGTGGTCGCCGGCCTGCGGGCCGAGGGCATGGCGATGGTGATCGTGGAACAGCACGCCCGGCAGGCGCTGGCGCTGACCGACCGGGCGCTGATCCTCGCCCGCGGGCAGGTGGTGCTGGCGGGCGACAGCGCCGCGCTGGCCGCCGATCCGGCGATCATTGCGGCCCATCTGGGCGCCGTGGGGTCCGGCCGGGCCGCGGCGGGTTGAAGCGTAAGGGGCCCGCGCCGTAACGTGGCGCGGGGCGGACGGCGCGAGGGGCAGCGTGGCAGACGAGCGACTGACGATGACTTCCGGCGCGGCCCCCGGCCCGCAGCGCCCCTGCGCGGCGGCGTCCGCATGACCGGCCGGCGCATCGCGGTGATCGGGTCCAATAACCACGACCTCGTCACCTACGTCACACGGATGCCCGTCCCGGGCGAGACGGTCGAGGCGCCCGGCTTCGAGATGGGCTTCGGCGGCAAGGGCGCCAACCAGGCCATGGCCGCCGCCCGGCTGGGCGCGCGCGTCACGATGGTCACCTGCGTCGGCGACGACATGTTCGGCACCGCGACGCTGGCCAATTTCGCGCAGAACGGCATCGACGCCACCCATTGCCGGGTGGTCCCCGGCACCCCCTCGGGCGTGGCCCCGATCTTCGTCGAGCCGTCGGGCGAGAACGCGATCCTCATCGTCAAGGGCGCGAACGCGGCGCTCTCGCCCGCCGACATCGACGCGGCGGCGGACGACCTCGCCGGCTGCGGGCTGATGCTGCTGCAGCTCGAGGTGCCGCTCGAGACGGTCCATCACGCCGTGGCCTTCGCCGCGCGGCACGGGATCACCTGCATCCTGAACCCCGCCCCGGCGATGCCGCTGGACTTCGCGCGGCTCGCGGGGCTCGACTATCTCGTGCCGAACGAGACGGAGCTGGCGCTGCTGACCGGGATGCCGGTCGAGACCGAGGACCAGATCGCCGCCGCCGCCCGCGCGCTGATCACCCGCGGGGTGCGGCAGGTCATCGTCACGCTCGGCGGCCGCGGGGCGCGGCTGGTCACGGCGGACGCCGTGCAGGTGATCCCGCCGGTCGCCGTCATGCCGGTCGACACCACCGGCGCGGGCGACGCCTTCATCGGCAGCTTCGCCGCCTTCCTCGCCCAAGGCGCGGCGCCCGAGGCCGCGCTGACCCGCGCCGCGCGCTACGCCGCCGACAGCATCACCCGGCGGGGCGCCCAGAAATCCTATGCCAGCGCCGCGGACTTCGCGCGGTTCGAGGCCGAGCACGAGGCCAGACCATGACCGACAGCCCCTCTCGCAACCCCGGCATGGCGCTGGACGAAAGCTGGTTCGACGCCGTCCGCGTCAACCGCCCCGCGGCCGAGCGGCGCGCCGCCCAGATCGGCACCCGACGCGGGGTGAAGAAGGCGCATCAGGCGGCCTGGCTCGTCCACGCCATCCGCTGCATCGACCTGACCACGCTGGCGGGCGACGACACGGCGGGCCGGGTCCGCCGGCTCTGCGCCAAGGCCCGCGCGCCGCTGCGCCCGGACCTGGTCGAGGCGCTGGGGATCGGCGACCTCGGGCTGACCACCGGGGCGGTCTGCGTCTATCCGACGATGGTCCCGCACGCCGTCGCGGCGCTCGAGGGGTCGGGCATCCCCGTCGCCTCGGTCGCCACCGGTTTCCCGGCCGGCCTCATGCCGCTCAAGCTGCGGCTGGCAGAGATCGAGTGGGCCGTGGCCGAGGGCGCGGCCGAGATCGACATCGTGATCACCCGCGAATACGCGCTGACCGGCCAGTGGGACCGCCTGCATGACGAGATCGCCGCCATGCGCGCGGCGTGCGGGCCGGCGCACATGAAGGCGATCCTCGCCACGGGCGAACTCGGCACGCTGACCAACGTCTATGCGGCCTCGATGGTGGCGATGCAGGCGGGGGCGGATTTCATCAAGACCTCGACCGGGAAAGAGGCGGTCAATGCCACGCTGCCCGTGGCCCTGACCATGATCCGGGCGATCCGCGACTATCAGGACCGCACCGGCACCCTGATCGGCTACAAGCCCGCAGGCGGCCTCAGGACCGCGAAAGAGGCGACCGTGTGGCTGTCGCTCATGCGCGAGGAGCTGGGGCTGCGGCACATGCAGCCCGACCTGTTCCGCATCGGCGCCAGCTCGCTCTTGGCCGACATCGAGCGGCAGATCGAACACGCCGTGACCGGCCGCTACGCCGCGCTCAGCCACCATGCGACGGCCTGAGGGGGACGCCATGAACATCACCGAACTGCTCACCACGATGGATTACGGACCGAACCCCGAGGCCGCGGACGAGGCGCAGGCGTGGCTTGACGCGCGCGCCGACTGGCCGGGGCATTTCATCGGCGGCGCCTTCCGCCCCGACCCCGCCGCGCCCCTGATCGAGGTCGAGAACCCCGCCACCCGCGCCGTGCTGGCGCGGATGCCGCAGGCCGCGGCCGAGACGGTGGATGCCGCGGTGGCCGCCGCCCGCGACGCGCTGCCCGGCTGGCAGGCGCTGGGGCCGCAGGGCCGGGCGCGGGTGCTCTATGCGCTGGCGCGGCATTTGCAGCAGCGGGCGCGGTTCCTCGCCGTGCTCGAGACGATGAACAACGGCAAGCCGATCCGGGAAAGCCGCGACATCGACCTGCCGCTGGCGGCGCGGCACTTCTATCACCACGCCGGCTGGGCTGCGGCGCTCGAGGCCGAGTTTCCCGGCGCCGCGCCCTGGGGGGTCTGCGCGCAGGTGATCCCGTGGAACTTCCCGCTGCTGATGCTGGCGTGGAAGATCGCCCCGGCGCTGGCCGCGGGCAACACCGTGGTGCTGAAACCGGCCGAGCAGACGCCGCTCACCGCGCTCGCCTTTGCCGAGCTCTGCACCGAGGCGGGGGTGCCGGCGGGGGTGGTCAACATCGTCTTCGGCGCGGGCGAGACAGGCGCGGCGCTGGTCGCCCACGAGGGCGTGGACAAGGTCGCCTTCACCGGCTCGACCGAGGTCGGCCGGGCGATCCGCCGCGCCACGGCGGGGTCGGGCAAGGGGCTGACGCTGGAACTCGGCGGCAAGTCGCCCTTCGTGATCTGCGCCGACGCCGACCTCGAGGCCGCGGTCGAGGGGGTCGTGGACGGCATCTGGTTCAACGGCGGGCAGGTCTGCTGCGCGGGCTCGCGGCTTCTGGTGCAGGAGGGCATCGCCGAGCGCTTCCACGCAAGGCTGCGCGACCGGCTGGCAAGGCTGCGGGTTGGCGATCCGCTGGACAAGTCGACCGACATCGGCGCCATCGTCTCGGCCGAGCAGCTCGACCGCATCGCCGGGCTGGTGGCCTCGGGCGAGGCCGAGGGCGGCACGCTGCACCGCGCCGACGCGCCCCTGCCCGAGACCGGCCATTTCTGCGCGCCGGGGTTCTTCACCGGCAGCGAGGCCGCGTCGCGCGTGGCGCGCGAGGAGATCTTCGGCCCCATCGCGGTCTCGATGACCTTCCGCACACCGGACGAGGCGGTGGAACTCGCCAACAACACCGCCTATGGCCTCGCCGCCTCGATCTGGTCCGAGAGCCTGACGACCGCGCTCGACCTCGCGGCGCGCATCCGGGCGGGGGTGGTGTGGGTGAACGGCACCAACCTGCTGGACGCCGCCGCCCCCTTCGGCGGGATGAAGGAAAGCGGCTTCGGCCGCGAGGGCGGGCGCGCGGGGCTGGCGGGGTATCTGCGCCCGGGCGGGGACGCGGATGCGGCGGCCCCCGACCCCGGCACGGCGGTCGATTTCGCCACCCCGACTGCGGGCACGCCGCCGGCGGACGAGGGGATCGACCGGACGCTCAAGCTCTATGTCGGCGGCAAGCAGGTGCGCCCCGACGGCGGCGGCAGCTATGCGGTGACCGACGGCCAGGGGCGGCTCGTGACGCTGGCCGCGCGGGCCAACCGCAAGGACGTGCGCAACGCGGTCGAGGCGGCGGTCAAGGCCGGGGCCTGGGCGCGGATGACCGGGCACGGGCGGGCGCAGGTGCTGTATTTCTGGGCCGAGAACATGGACCAGCGCCGGGCGGGGCTCACGGACAGCCTGACCCGCGCCGGGCTGTCGGCCGAGGCCGCGGCGGCCGAGGTTTCCGCGTCGATCGACGCGCTGATCCTCGCCGCGGGGCTCGCCGACAAGATCGGTGGCGAGGTCGCGCAGGTGGCGCAGGACCGCATGGTGGCGCTGGCGATGCGCGAGCCGTGGGGCACGGTGGGGCTGGTCTGCGGGGAGGCCGCGCCGCTCTCGGGGCTGGTCGCGGCGGCTGGGGCGCTCATGGCGGCGGGCAACCGCGTGGTGGCCATCCCGGCGCCGCGGCACGCGCGGGCGGCGGGCGATCTGGCGCAGATCCTCGCCACCTCGGACGTGCCGGGCGGGGCGCTGAACCTGCTCACCGGCGATCCCGCCGAACTCGCCCCGGCGCTGGCGTCGCATGACGAGGTCGACGCGCTCTGGCTCGCCGACCCGCGGCTGCGCAAGGCCGCCGAGACCGCCGCCGCGGGCAACCTCAAGCCGGTTGTCGTGGCCACCCCCACCCCCGACGCAGCCGGGGTGCGGCGGATGCTGGACGCGGCCACGCAGCGCAAGACGGTGTGGATTCCCTACGGCGCCTGAGAGCGCGTCCCTGACATTCTTCCTGCGCAAATATCCTGCGGGGGAATGAACGCTTGCGTTCATGGGGGGCGCACAGCCCCCCTTCGGCGCACGGCACACTCGCCCCCGGCGACCCCTTGCGCGACTCAGCCGACAGGCGTAGAGCCGCAGGCGGGACACCCCTCCCCACCGAGGGGCTTTTTAGCTGGAAGGCTAACCATGCTCGACACGACGACCCCGGCAACGCGGCCGGCTGACCCGCGTTTCTCCTCTGGCCCCTGCGCCAAGATCCCCCAATTCTCGCTCGACATGCTCGCCGACGCGCCGCTCGGCCGCTCGCACCGGGCCGCGGTCGGCAAGGCCAAGCTCGCGCAGGCGATCGACCTGACGCGCGAGGTGCTGGGCGTGCCCGCCGATTACCGCATCGGCATCGTCCCCGGGTCCGACACCGGCGCGGTCGAGATGGCGATGTGGTCGCTGCTGGGCGCCCGCCCGGTCGAGATGCTGGCCTGGGAAAGCTTCGGCGAGGGCTGGGTGACCGACGCGGTCAAGCAGCTCAAGCTGGATGCGACGGTGAAGAAGGCTGACTACGGCCGGATCGTGGACCTGGCGACCGTCGATTTCGACAAGGACGTGGTCTTCACCTGGAACGGCACGACCTCGGGCGTGCGGGTGCCGAACGGCGACGCGATCCCCGCGGACCGCAAGGGCCTGACCATCTGCGACGCGACCAGCGCGGCGTTTGCGATGGACCTGCCCTGGGACAAGCTCGATGTGGTGACCTTCTCGTGGCAGAAGGTGCTGGGCGGCGAGGGCGCGCATGGCGTGCTGATCCTCGGCCCGCGCGCGGTCGAGCGGCTGGAAAGCCACACCCCCGCCTGGCCGATGCCGAAGATTTTCCGCATGACCAAGGGCGGCAAGCTGATCGAGGGCATCTTCAAGGGCGAGACGATCAACACCCCCTCGATGCTGTGTGTCGAGGACTACATCGTCGCCCTGAACTGGGCGAAGTCCGTGGGCGGGCTCAAGGGGCTCATCGCGCGGTCGGACGCCAACGCCCGCACCGTCTGGGACTTCTGCGACGCCCGCGACTGGATCGCCAACCTCGCCGAGGACAAGGCGACGGCCTCGACCACCTCGGTCTGCCTGCGCTTCACCGACGACCGGATCAAGGACGGCGAGGCCTTCGCCAAGGCCGTCGCCAAGCGGCTTGAGAAGGAAGGCGTCGCCTATGACATCGGCGCCTACCGCGATGCGCCGGCGGGGCTGCGGATCTGGTGCGGCGCGACGGTCGAACAGGCCGACGTGGCGGCGCTGATGCCGTGGATCGAATGGGCCTATCAGGCCGAGATCGCCGCGCAGGGCTGATGTGGCCGATGCGGGGGCGCTGCCCCCGCACCCCCGGGATATTTCAACAAGAAAGAAGGGGTTGCGAGCGCCACGCGCCCGGCCCCTCACAGGAGCACATGACATGGCACCCAAGGTTCTGGTTTCCGACGCGCTGAGCGAAACCGCCGTCCAGATCTTCCGCGATCGCGGGGTCGAGGTCGACTACATGCCCGACCTCGGCAAGGACAAGGAGAAGCTTGCCGAGATCATCGGCAACTACGACGGCCTCGCCATCCGTTCGGCCACCAAGGTCACCGAGAAGCTGCTGGAGAAGGCCACCCGCCTCAAGGTGATCGGCCGGGCCGGGATCGGCGTCGACAACGTGGACATCCCCGCCGCCTCGAAGAAGGGCGTGATCGTGATGAACACGCCGTTCGGCAACAGCGTCACCACCGCCGAGCACGCCATCGCGCTGATGTTCGCCGTGGCCCGGCAACTGCCCGAGGCTTCGGTCTCGACCCATGCCGGGAAGTGGGAGAAGAACCGCTTCATGGGGGTCGAGCTCTTCAACAAGACGCTCGGCGTGATCGGCGCGGGCAACATCGGCGGGATCGTGATCGACCGCGCCCGCGGGCTGCACATGAAGGTGCTGGCCTATGACCCCTTCCTCTCGGACGAGCGCGCCCGCGAGATCGGCGCCACCAAGGTCGAGCTGGACGAGCTGCTGGCCAAGGCCGACTTCATCACCCTGCACGTGCCGCTGACCGACAAGACCCGCAACATCCTGTCGGCCGAGAACCTGGCCAAGACCAAGAAGGGCGTGCGCATCGTTAACGCCGCCCGCGGCGGGCTGATCGACGAGGCGGCGCTGGCCGAGCTGCTCAAGTCCGGCCATGTCGCCGGCGCCGCGCTCGACGTGTTCGCGACCGAGCCCGCGACCGACAGCCCGCTCTTCAACCTGCCGAACGTCGTGGTGACGCCGCACCTCGGCGCCTCGACCACCGAGGCGCAGGAGAACGTGGCCCTGCAGGTGGCCGAGCAGATGGCCGATTACCTGCTGACCGGGGCGGTCGCCAACGCGCTGAACATGCCCAGCGTCACGGCCGAGGAAGCCGCCGTCATGGGCCCGTGGATCAAGCTCGCCGGGCACCTCGGCACCTTCGTCGGCCAGATGACCGACGAGCCGATCAAGGCGATCAACATCCTCTATGACGGGGTCGCGGCGGGGATGAACCTCAACGCGCTCAACGCCGCGGTGATCGCGGGCGTCATGCGGGCGGTGAACCCCGACGCCAACATGGTCTCGGCCCCGGTCGTCGCGCGCGAGCGCGGCATCCAGATCGCCACCACGACGCAGGACAAGTCGGGCGTCTATGACGGCTACATCAAGGTCACGATGGTCTCGGACCGCGAGCGCGCCATCGCCGGGACGGTCTTCTCGGACGGCAAGCCGCGTTTCATCCAGATCCGCGGCATCAACGTCGATGCCGAGATCGGCGAGCACATGATGTACACCCGCAACCGCGACGTGCCCGGCGTGATCGGGACGCTCGGCACCACGCTGGGCGAGATGGGCGTGAACATGGCGAACTTCACCCTCGGCCGGGTGGCCGGCGGCGGCGACGCCATCGCCATCACCTATCTCGACGCGCCGCTGCGCGAGGACGTGCGCGAGGCCTTGCTGGCCACCGGCAAGTTCGAGATGGTGCGCCCGCTGCGCTTCGAGCTGTAAGGACCGGACGCGCAGCCCCCCGGCCGGCCCCTCGGCCGGGGATGGGCCACGGGGAGGCAAGCCCATGCGCGTCTATGCGATCGGTGATGTGCACGGCCACCTCGGCCTGCTCGAGGCGGCCCATGCCCGCATCCGCGACGATGGCGGGGCGGGGGCGCAGGTGGTCCACGTGGGCGATCTGCTCGACCGCGGCCCCGACTCGCGGGGGGTGGTCGAGTTCCTCATGGCCGGACAGGCCGCGGGCCGGGACTGGGTGGTGGTCAAGGGCAACCACGACCGCCAGCTGCCGCAGTTCCTGCGCGACCCGCGCTGGATCGACCCCTGCGCGAGCCTGCGCGAACCCTGGCTGGCCCGCGACACCGGTGCAGCCGAGACGCTGGCCTCCTACGGCATCGCCGATGCCGAGCGCCGCGACCTTAACACCGTCCACGCCGAGGCGCTGCGCAAGGTGCCCATGGCGCACGCGCGCTGGCTGGATGCCCTGCCCGGCTGGCACCTGACGCCGCTTGCACTCTTCGTCCACGCCGGCATCCGACCCGGCATCGATTTGCGCGAGCAGACCGAGGACGACCTGACCTGGCTGCGCCGCCCGTTCCACGACGACCCGCGCGACCACGGGGTGCTGGTGGTGCACGGCCACACCCCCGTCCGCCGCGCGACCCATTACGGCAACCGCGTCAACATCGACACCGGCGCCGCCTATGGCGGGGCGCTGACGGCGATCCGCATCGACGGGGGTGGCGTGTGGGTGCTGGATGACGCCGGGCCGCGCCGGCTCACCCCCGGCGCCACGGACCGGGAATGACGCCGCGCCGGACGGCGCTGGCGCTGGCCCTGATCCTCGCCTGGACGGCTGTCACGCTCACCCTGATGGGGCGGCCGCTGATCTGCACCTGCGGCTGGGTCGAACTCTGGCACGGCGCCACCGACGACTCGGGCAACTCGCAGCACCTGATCGACTGGTACACGCCCAGCCATGTGCTGCACGGGCTGATCTTCTACGCCGTGCTCGCGCGGCTCGCGCCGCGCTGGACGCTGGGCGCCCGCCTGACCGCCGCCACGCTCATCGAGGCCGCGTGGGAGCTGGCCGAGAACTCGCCCGCGATCATCGACCGCTACCGTGCCGCCACCATCGCGCTGGGGTACGAGGGCGACGCGGTGGTGAACTCGCTGGCCGACATCGGCGCGATGTGGCTGGGCTTTGCCCTCGCCCGGGTGCTGCCGGTGTGGGCGAGCGTGGCGCTGTTCCTGACCGCCGAGGCGGTGACGGTCGCGCTGATCCGCGACGGGCTGATCCTCAACGTGCTGATGCTGCTCTGGCCGCTCGAGGCGGTGCGGGCGTGGCAGGCCGGGGGCTGAGTCGCGGCCTTCGCGCGCGATTGCGGCCGGTCGCGGCGACCTCACGTGGCGGTCACAGAATGACGGATTTGAGACATCTGGCTGCCCGACAATGCGGCAGGGCGATTTACTCGCGCGGGGCATGGCGTTACAAGAAGGGGCACCAAACAAGGGCGGGGAGCAGTAATGCGGGCCGCAAAATACAACATTGGCCAGGTCGTCCGGCACCGCGAACACCCGTTCCGGGGGGTCGTGTTCGACGTGGACCCGCAATTCTCGAACACCGAGGAATGGTACCAGTCCATTCCCGAGGACTGCCGGCCGACCAAGGACCAGCCCTATTACCACCTCTACGCCGAGACCGAGGCGACCTATTATGTCGCTTATGTGTCCGAGCAGAACCTCGTCCCCGATCCCTCGGGCGAGCCGCTCGAACACCCCGAGCTGACCGCCCGCTTCGGCGAGTTCTCTGACGGCCGCTATCCGCTGCAGCACGGGCTGAACTGAGTCCCGGATGCTCGACCCCGAACTGCTCATCGCGCTGGTCGCGGCGGCGATCGGCGCCGGGTTTGTGGATTCCATCGCCGGGGGCGGCGGGCTGATCACCGTGCCGGTGCTGATGCTGGCCGGGTTGTCGCCCGAGCAGGCGCTGGCCACCAACAAGGTGCAGGGCAGCTTTGGGGCGGCGACCGCGGCGGTCAGCTATGCGCGCTCGGGCCTCGTCGACCTGCGGGCGCAGTTGCCGGCGGCGGCGCTGGCCTTTGCCGCCGGGGTGGCGGGCGCGCTGCTCGTCTCGGCACTGCCGACGCAGGCGCTGCGGGTGGTGCTGCCGGTGGTGCTGATCGGCATCGCGCTGTTCTTCGCGCTGAAGCCAGGCCTTGGCGATCTCGACCGCGCGGCACGGCTGACGCCGGCGGTTTTCGGGCTGACGGTGGTGCCGGCGGTGGGGTTCTACGACGGGCTGATCGGGCCCGGCGCGGGCGCGTTCTACATGATGGGGTTCGTAACGCTGGCGGGCTACGGCATCCTCAAGGCTACGGCGCACACGAAGCTGTTGAACTTCGCCTCGAACATCGGCGGGCTGACGGCCTTTGCGCTGACCGGGCACCCGCTCTGGATCGTCGGGCTGGCGATGGGCGCGGGGCAGATGCTGGGCGCGCTGATCGGCGCCCGGCTGGCGCTGCGCGTGGGCGCGCGGGTCATCAAGCCGCTGCTGGTCGTCACCTCGACGGCGCTGGCCCTGCGGCTTCTCTGGCAGATGCTCTAGGGGTCAGTTCAGCGGCCCCGCGAACCCCTCGGCCAGCCGCCGCTCGGCCACCTCGATCCCGCGCCAGTTGGTCAGCGGGTCGCTGAGCAGCTTGCCCACCACCGGATGGCCGGCGTCGAGCAGCCCGTGCCGCACCAGCAGCGCGGTGATCGCGGCCTCGGACGCGCGGGTGGCGCCGTCCGCGATCTTGAGCGCGATGCCCATGCCCCGCTCGGGCGCGATGGCCACGAACACCGCCTCGGCGCCGGTCTTGACCGCCACCCGGCCGCCCATCGCCCGCATGAGCAGCGTGCAGGCCCGCCCCTCGCCCGCCACCAGCTCGGGGTGGGCGGTCATCGCCGCGGTCAGCCGCGCCATCGCCCGGCCCCGCGCATCCGCGCCGGGATCGGCAAACGCCGCCATCGCGCGGGCCAGCCCCGCGACCGAGGTGGCGAAGTTCGGCGCCGAGCAGCCGTCGATGCCGTAGCCGGGCGAGGGCTCGCCGGTGACCTCCTCGAACGCCGCGCGCACCGCCTGCTGCAGCGGATGGTCGGGCTCGTGATACTCGGGCCCCGCCTTGGCGTGGCGGGTCCAGGTCAGGAAGCCCGCGTGCTTGCCCGAGCAGTTGTTGTGAAGCTGGCACGGCGCCTCGTCGGCGCAGGTCAGGCGGCGGTTCTCGGCCGGGTCGTTGGGCATATGCGCGCCGCAGCGCAGGTCGCGCTCGGCGAGGCCCAGCCCGCCCAGCCACGCGCCGACCCGGCTGGTGTGGATCGCCGCGCCCTGGTGGCTCGCGCAGGCGAGCGCCAGCTGCTCGGGGCCAAGCCCCGCCGCGTCGGCCGCGCCGCTTTCGATCAGCGGCAGCGCCTGGATCATCTTGCACGACGAGCGCGGAAAGATCACCGCCGCCGGGTCGCCCCAGCTTTCGACCAGCCCGCCGCGGTTCCAGACGACGGCGTGACCGCGGTGGACGCTTTCCGGCATCCCGCCGCGCCAGATTTCCACCAGATCGACCGGACCCATCGCTCCGCCCCCTTTGACAAATGCGCGATTTCCAACCGGGGGGGTTTTGCCGCCGGCGGCTTTCCGGTTAATTGACGCCATATCCGGTCGCAAGACCATCCGACCCGTGATAACCCGGCCCCGAGACCGGGACAGCAGGAGGCCACGAGCATGACGACATCCCTTACCCGCATCGGACTTGTCGCTGCCTTTGCGACGGCGCTGGTGTCGCCGGCGCTGGCGGCCGAACCCAAGGTGCTGGGCAGCGAGGGCGCCTGGACCGCGTTCGGCGGCGACCAGCCCAAGGAGTGCTGGGCCGTCTCGCCGCCCAAGTCCACCGTGAACACCGACGCCGAGGGCAAGCCGCGCGAGGTGACCCGCAGCGACATCCGCCTGTACGTCGCCTATCGCCCCGGCCAGAACGGCGAGGTGTCGTTCCAGGGCGGCTATCCCTTCGCCCCGGATTCGACCGTCGACGTCGAGATCGGCTCGAACAAGTTCAAGCTGTTCACCGATGGCGAGAACGCCTGGACCGGCTCGCCCGACGAGGACGCCAAGCTGATCTCGGCGCTCCGTGCGGGGTCCGAGGCGGTGGTCAAGGGCCGCTCGTCGCGCGGCACCCGGACGACCGACACCTTCTCGCTCGCCGGCATCACCGCGATGACCAACAAGGCGCGCGACACCTGCAAGTAATCGCCGCTGCCGCCTGACCGGTGGTTGTGCTACGCTCGGGGCCGCCCCATCTCGGGGCGGCCCCGATGTTTTGACCCGCCCTTGCCGATACGGACCCGCCGATGACCCCCGCCCCCACCCTCTCCGCCGCGCCGATCACCCAGGACGTGCTGACGATCCCGCGCAAGCTGCCCGAGGGCGGCCGCGTGAACCTGGTCGGGCTGACGCGCGAGCAGCTACGCGAGGCGCTGATCGAGGCCGGCACGCCCGAGCGGCAGGCGCGGATGCGCGTGGGCCAGATCTGGCAGTGGGTCTATCACTGGGGGGTGCGCGACTTCGCGCAGATGACCAACCTCGCCAAGGACTACCGCGCCTTCCTCGCCGAGCGGTTCGAGATCGCCCTGCCCGAGGTGGTCACCCGGCAGGTCTCGGACGACGGCACGCGCAAGTATCTGCTGCGGATCGCCGGCGGGCACGAGGTCGAGACGGTCTACATCCCCGAAGAGGGGCGCGGGACGCTGTGCGTGAGCTCGCAGGTCGGCTGCACGCTGACCTGTTCCTTCTGCCACACCGGCACGCAGAAGCTGGTGCGCAACCTGACCGCGGGCGAGATCGTGGGCCAGCTCATGGTCGCCCGCGACGACCTGGGTGAATGGCCCGAGCCGGGCGCGCCCAAGGATGAGACGCGGCTGGTGTCGAACCTCGTGCTGATGGGCATGGGCGAGCCGCTCTACAATTTCGACAACGTGCGGGACGCGATGCGGGTGGTGATGGACGGTGAGGGGCTGAGCCTCTCGCGCCGGCGGATCACGCTCTCGACCTCGGGCGTGGTGCCCGAGATCGCGCGCACGGCCGAAGAGATCGGCTGCCAGCTCGCGGTCAGCTTCCACGCCACCACCGACGCGGTGCGCGACCGGCTGGTGCCGATCAACAAGCGCTGGAACATCGACGAGCTGCTGGGCGCGCTGCGCGACTATCCGCGGCTCTCGAACAGCGAGCGGATCACCTTCGAGTATGTGATGCTCGACGGGGTGAACGACAGCGACGACGACGCCCGCCGCCTGATCCGGCTGATCCGCGGCATCCCGGCGAAGATCAACCTGATCCCCTTCAATGAATGGCCCGGCGCGCCCTATCGCCGTTCGTCGTGGGACCGGATCGAGGCCTTCGCCGACATCATCTACAAGGCCGGCTACGCCTCGCCGATCCGCACCCCGCGGGGCGAGGACATCATGGCGGCCTGCGGTCAGCTCAAATCCGCGACCGAGCGGGGGCGGAAGTCGGCGGCCCAGGTGGCGGCCGAGGCCGGGCTTTAAGCGGAGCCGCCGGACCGGGGGCTTCGCGCCCCCCCAACCCTCGGCCAAGGGCCGAGGGCGTTCGGCGGGAAAACGGTCCACCGGACCGTTTTCTGGCCCGCCTCACCCCCGCGGGATATTCAAGTCCAGCCCGAGGAAAGCGCGTCAGCCGGACTTCGGACGCATGCGGTCCTTGTGCTTGGCGAGCGCGCCGGTGGGGCGCTTGTTCGACTTGTCCTTGTAGGGGTTCTTCTCGCCCTGGTCGCGGAAGGTCAGCCGGATCGGCGTGCCGGGCAGGTCGAAATCCTGCCGCAGCCCGTTGACGAGATAGCGCCGGTAGCTTTCCGGGATCTGGTCGGTGTGCGTCGCCATCACCACGAAGCCCGGCGGCCGGGTCTTGACCTGCGTCATGTAGCGCAGCCGGATGCGGCGTCCGCCGGGCGCGGGCGGCGGGTGCGCCTCGGTCATCGCGGTCAGCCACTGGTTCAGCCTCGCCGTGCCCACGCGCCGGTTCCAGACCTCATGCGCCTTGACCACCGCGTTGTGCAGCCGGTCCAGCCCCTTGCCGGTCCGTGCCGAGACGGTCACCAGCGGCGCGCCCTTGAGCTGCGGCAGAAGCCGCTCGAACGCCTCGCGCAGCTCGTTGAGCTTGTGCGGCTTGTCCTCCTCGAGGTCCCACTTGTTGGCCGCCACGACCACGGCGCGGCCCTCGGTCTCGGCGAAATCCGCGATCCGCAGGTCCTGCTGCTCGAAGGGGATCGCCACGTCCAGCAGCACCACCACGACCTCGGCGAAACGCACCGCGCGCAGCCCGTCGGCCACGGAAAGCTTTTCCACCTTGTCCGAGATCCGCGCCTTCTTCCGCATGCCGGCGGTGTCGAAGATCCGCACCGGGGTGCCCATGAAATCGGCCCGGACCGAGATCGAATCGCGCGTGATGCCCGCCTCGGGGCCGGTCAGCAGCCGGTCCTCGCCGATGATCTTGTTGATCAGCGTCGACTTGCCCGCGTTCGGGCGACCGATCACCGCGATCTGCAGCGGGCGGGCCTCGGACGGGTGCCAGTCCTCGGCACCCTCGCCCGATTCCGCCTGCGCTTCGGTCAGGGTCACGTCGGTGACGGGCGCGATCGGGGCCGGGCGCTCGGCCTCGACCTGGTCGGCCAGCGGTTGCAGCGCCCGGTAGAGATCCTCGAGCCCCTCGCCGTGCTCGGCCGAGATTCGGATCGGCTCGCCCAGGCCAAGGCTCCAGCCCTCGGCGGCACCGGATTCGCCGGCGCGGCCCTCGGCCTTGTTGGCGGCGAGCAGCACGTGCTTGGCGCGCCGGCGCAGGATGTCGGCGAAATACTCGTCGGCGGCGGTGACCCCGGCGCGGGCGTCGATGACGAACAGGCAGATGTCGGCCTCGTCCACCGCCCGCTCGGTCAGGCGGCGCATCCGGCCCTGCAGGCTGTCGTCCTCGACCATCTCGAGGCCGGCCGAATCGATCACCACGAAGCGCAGGTCGCCCAGCCGCGCGTCGCCCTCGCGCAGGTCGCGGGTGACGCCGGGCTGGTCATCGACCAGCGCCAGCCGCTTGCCGACGAGGCGGTTGAACAGCGTGGACTTGCCCACGTTCGGGCGCCCGACGATGGCGAGGGTGAAGCTCATCGGTAGGCGTGCAGGTTGCCGTCGCGGCCCGCGACGTAGAGCGTTCCGCCCGAGACGACCGGCGCGGTCGCGGCCCCGCCGGGGATCGCCGCCTGGCCGACCTCGGCCCCCGAGGCGGGGTCGAAGGCCCTGAGCACCCCGTCCGACGAGGCGACGAACAGCCGCCCGCCCGCCAGCACCGGGCCGTAATGGGCCACGATGTCGTCCTGCTTGCGGACCCTGAGCGTGGTGTAGAGCGGCAGCTTGGTGGCGTAGATGCGCCCGCCGGTCGCGGCGTCGAGGCGGACGAGCTGGGCCTGGTCGTTGACCGCGAAGACCGAGCCGCCGGCCAGCAGGACCGGGCTGTTGGCGCCGTCCTTCTCGCTCCACAGCTCGACGCCGGTGGTGCGGTCGAAGGCGTTGATGCGGCCCGAGGACGAGCCGGCGATCACGACGTTGCCGGCGATCACCGGGTCGCCGGTCAGGTCGCGGATGAAGGCGATGGCGCGGCCGCGGCGGGTGCCGGCGACCTGCCCGCTCCACCTCTCGAGGCCGGTGGCGGTGTCCACGGCCAGAAGCTGGCCCGAGGCGAAGGGGAAGACGACCAGATCGCCGTCCACCGCCGGGGCCGAGACGCCGGTGACGCCGGACGGCCCGGCGATCCCCGAGACGGTCCACAGCACCTTGCCGTCGGCGGCGCGGACCGCCCAGCCGGTGGCGTTGCGGGCGACGACATAGACGGTGCCGTTCTGCACCGTGGGGGCGCCGCCGACCGGCGCCTCGACCCGCTGGCGCCAGATCACCGCGCCCGAGGCCGCGTCGAGCGCGACGAGTTCGCCGAAGCCGGTGGTGACATAGACCCGCCCGCCCTCATAGGCGATGCCGCCGCCCGAGGCGCTGTCGGGGTTCTCGCCCGGGGGCGTCACGTCCGCGGTCCAGGCGGTCCCGCCCGACAGCGCCGTGGCGGTCACCCGCGCGCGGCTGTCCATGGTGAAGATGCGGCCGCCCGCGACCACGGGGTCGGCGGTGATCCGGTGGCGCTTGCCGGCCGGCTGGCCGATCGGCGCCGAGAACACCCGCGTGGTGCCGGCGCCAAGGGTCGCGTGCGGGATCAGATGCGCGGGGTTCGCGCCGCGCGTGGTCCATTCGACCGAGCGCGGGGCGGGCAGGCGCAGCGCGGTGGTCGTGACCGCGCCCCCCTCGACCACCGCCGGGCCTTCGGGCGAGACGACCGCCCGCGGGTCAAGCCGCGTGCCGGTCAGCACCACCTCACGCTCGGCGCAGGCCCCGAGCGCGGTCACGGCCGCGGTCAGGGCGATCAGGGGCAGCTTCGCGATCGGTCGTCTGGACATCGGGCGCTCCGGCGTGGGACGGGCTGAGGGGGGTCAGTTGGCGGGGGCGCCCGGGGTCACGACCTCGGCAGCGCGGGTCGGATCGGGGGCGGTCTGGGTGGCAGGCTCGGGTTCGGGATCGACGCCGAGGGTGATGAGCAGCTCGGCCAGCCGCCGGCGCTGGCCCTGCCCCAGCCCGTCGCGCTGCTGGATCTGGCGCACCAGCGTCACCGCGTCCTGGTCGCGCCCGGCGCTGACCAGGGCCAGCGCCTTGAGTTCCAGCGCGATCAGCTCGAACGGGGCGCCGGGGGTCGAGAGCTTGCCCAGCACGGTGTCGCGGGCCGAGGCCTCCATCGCCGGGCCTTGGGCAAGGACCGAGCGCAGCGCGGCCAGGTCGGCCATCACCTTGTCGCCGGCGTTGCCCGCGGCGGTGGCGGCGGCGTCGTAGCGCTGGGTCGCCTCGGCGAGTTGACCGGCCTCGGCCAGCAGGTTCGCGGCCATCAGGTCGCGCAGCGCCGCCTGGCTCGGCTGCGGGGCGGGGACGGCGGCGACGGCCGCGGCGCGGGCGGCGGCGTCGCCCTGGGTCGCCTCGGCCGCGAGCAGCGCGTCACCGAACGCCTGCGCGGTGCGGGCGGCGCGGGCGTTGGACCACTCGCGCCAGGCGGCGGCCCCGACCAGCACCAGGATGGCCAGGACGGCGATCCAGCCATAGCGCCGCATCGCCAGGAACAGGCGGTCGCGGCGCAGATCCTCGGTCACCTCGTCGATGAAGCTGTCGTTCTGGTTGGCCATGTCGTCCCGCCGGTCCCTCGTTTCCCGCTCTTCTATACGCGCGCGGGGCGGATTGCCAACGGCTGCGCGGGAACCCGCCCCACGCCCGCCGCGTTGCCCACGCAAGCCCGGCGCCACCTTGTGCACGCCGACGCCGAGACCACCGAAATCCTTGGAAAGGAACGCAATATGGCCTTCACCCTGCCCGACCTCCCCTATGCCCACGACGCGCTGGCCGCCGGCGGGATGTCCAAGGAGACGCTCGAGTATCACCACGACAAGCACCACAAGGCCTATGTGGACAAGCTCAACGAGCTGATCGCCGGCACCGAGTGGGAGGGCAAGACGCTCGAAGAGATCGTCAAGGGCACCTATCAGGAGGGTGCGGTCGCCCAGAACGGCATCTTCAACAACGCCAGCCAGCACTGGAACCACACTCAGTTCTGGGAGATGATGGCGCCGAAGGTTCCGGCCATGCCGTCCGAGCTGGAAGCCGCGATCAAGGACAGCTTCGGCTCGGTCGACGACTTCAAGAAGAAGTTCACCGAGGCCGGCGTCGGCCAGTTCGGCTCGGGCTGGGCGTGGCTGGTCAAGAAGGCCGATGGCGGGCTCGAGATCA
This sequence comes from Paracoccus panacisoli, assembly GCF_042435015.1. Classification (NCBI taxonomy): domain Bacteria; kingdom Pseudomonadati; phylum Pseudomonadota; class Alphaproteobacteria; order Rhodobacterales; family Paracoccaceae; genus Paracoccus; species Paracoccus panacisoli. The sequence goes on from NZ_JBHMQU010000045.1 coordinate 30,531, forward strand.
CCAAGACCGAGAACGGGGTGAACCCGCTCGCCAAGGGCCAGACCGCGCTGCTCGGCTGCGATGTGTGGGAACATTCCTACTACATCGACTTCCGCAACGCGCGGCCGAAGTACCTCGAGAACTTCCTCGCCAATCTGGTGAACTGGGAAAACGTCGCCTCGCGGATGTGATCTGCGGCGATGGAATGAGAGAGGGCCCGCAGCGATGCGGGCCCTTTTCGTTGTGGGGGTTGTGACGCCGAACCGGGGGACTTCCGCCCGAAAGACGCGCTCAGCGCGGGGCGAGGCCGGTGCCGGGGGCGGCGGCGCGCGCCAGCACCTCGGCAAGGTAGTCACGGATCGACCGGAAGGCGATGACCCGCCAGCCGTCGCCGTGGCGCCACAGCGCGCAGGCCACCTGAGCCGCGCGGGTGCGGCGCAACCCGTCCGCGGGCAGCGCGGACAGATCGGCGGGGGTCAGCTTCATGAGCACCTCGGCCGCCCGGAGGCCGGACAGGTCGAAGACGCAGCGCATGGCGCTGACATCCTCGACCAGCGCGGCTTCGGTCGAAAGCGCGTCGCGCAGCGCGGCGAGGGTCGCGGCCGTCTCGGTCGCGGGCAGGATCAGCAGCAGCTCATCCGGCGCCATCCAGCCGAGCCAGCGCGCCCCATCGGTGGTGAAGCGCGTGGCGGCGGGCACCGCGAGCCCCGCCGCCTCGGCCAGCGCATCGCCCGCCCGGGTCAGGTCGGCGCGGATCAGGATCATCCCCAGCCCGCGGATCTCGGTGATCGCCGCCAGCGGCCCCGTGCCCGTGACGTCGCTACCCGTATCTCTGCCCCTCTCAGCCATTCGCCCGCGTCCCTTCCTTGTCGTAGAACACCGGATCGACGATCCGCGCCCGGTAGGTCGCGCCCGGCACCTCGAAGGCCAGTTCCTCGCCCATCCGCTCGGGCCCGCGCTGCACCAGCCCCATCGCGATCGGCCGCCCGAGCGTCGGCGAGGCGTAGCTCGACGTGACCCGCCCTTGCGTGTTGCGCTGGCCGTTGGCGTTCACGCCGTCGGCCACCGCATAGGCGCCGTCCGGCAGCACCCGCCCGTCGAGGCTTTCCAGCCCGACCAGCTTCCAGCGCTCGGGCGAGGCCATGAACGACCGCTCCTGCGCGCGCTTGCCGATGAAGTCGGGCTTCTTCTTCGAGATCGCCCAGCCGAGGTTCAGGTCCTGCGGGATCACCGTGCCGTCGGTCTCGTCCCCGATCATGATGAAGCCCTTTTCGGCCCGCATGACGTGCATCGCCTCGGTGCCGTAGGGCGTGATGCCGTATGGCGCACCGGCGGCGTGGATCGCCTCCCACAAGGCCAGGCCGCGGTCGGCGGGGGTGGCGATCTCGAAGGACAGCTCGCCCGAGAAGCTGATGCGGTAGATGCGGACCGGATGCCCGGCCAGCGTGCCCTCGGCCCAGCCCATGAAGGGCAGCGCCGCCTCGGACACGTCCATGCCGCCCAGCGCCTCAAGCACCGCGCGGGCCTTGGGGCCGACCACGGCGATCTGCGCCGACTGCTCGGTGAGGTTGGCGGTGTGCACCTGCCAGTCCCACCATTCACACTGCAGCCAGTCCTCCATATGCGCGTGGATGCGCTCGGCCCCGCCGGTGGTGGTGTGGCAGAGCCAGGCGTCCTCGGAGAGCCGCGCCGCCACCCCGTCGTCGATCAGGAAGCCGTTTTCCGAACAGATCAGCCCGTAGCGGCATTTGCCGACCGGCAGGGACGACATCATGCCGGTGTAGATCATGTCGAGGAAGCGCCCGGCATCCGGCCCCTTGACGAGGATCTTGCCCAGCGTCGAGGCGTCGAGCGTGCCCACCCCGCCCCGCACCGCCCCGATCTCGCGCGCGACGGCGGTTTCGCGGGTCTCGCCCGCGCGCGGGTAGCAATAGGGCCGGCGCCAGAGACCGACCGGCTCGAAATCCGCGCCGTGCGCCTCGTGCCAGCCGTGCATCGGCGTCTTGCGCAGCGGCTGGAAGGCCGCGCCGCGGGCCTCGGCGGCGATGGTGCCGAGGGTGAGTGGCGTATAGGGCGGGCGGAAGGTCGTCGTGCCGGTCGCCGCGATGGGCTGGCCCAGCGTGTCCGACAGCACGGCGAGGCCGTTGATGTTGCTGACCTTCCCCTGGTCCGTCGCCATCCCCAGCGTGGTGTAGCGCTTGGCGTGCTCGACGCTCGCATAGCCCTCGCGGCCAGCGAGTTCCACGTCCGAGACCTTCACGTCGTTCTGGAAATCGAGCCACATCTTGAAGCGCGCCTTGGGCGGCGCACCCGCGGGCATGACCCAGACCGGCAGGATCGGCGCCTCGTCCGGCGCCCCGGTCAGCTCGGCCAGCCGCAGGTCGCCCGCCGCCGCGCCCACGGCCAGCACGTCGCCGCGCCCGTCGGCGCCCGTGGGCGGCTGCGCGGGGTCGGGGGCGAACATCGCGCGGGCCTCGTCCCAGACCAGCTTGCCGCCACAATGGCTCCACAGATGGACCACCGGCGACCAACCGCCGGACATGGCGATCACGTCGCAATCGACGGTGCCGAGCGGGTCGCCCGCGCCGTCCTGCGCGCACCAGCGCAGCCCGTCGACGCCCATCCGGCCGAGCACCTTCGCCACCGCCGCCCCCGTCTCGACCCGCACCCCGCGGGCCCGGACGGCCTGCGGCAGCGCGCCCTCGGCCCGCGGGCGCGCGTCGAGCACCACCGGCACCTCGAGCCCCGCGTCCAGCGCCGCGAGCGCGGTGCGATAGGCGTCGTCGTTGTTGGTGACGACCGCGATCCGCCGCCCCGGTGCCACCGCGTAGTCGGTGATGTAGTCGCGCACCGCGCTGGCCAGCATCACCCCCGGCACGTCGTTGCCGGCAAAGCTGAGGGGCCGTTCCAGCGCCCCGGTGGCGGTGATGATGCGCCCGGCGCGGATGCGCCACAGCCGCTGGCGCGGCAGGCCGCTGTCGGGCGCGTGGTCGGCCAGCGCCTCGCGGGCGAGCAGATAGCCGTGGTCGTAAAGCCCCGTGGCCATGGTGTTGCGCCGCAGGGTGACGTTCGGCATCGCCCGCAGCGCGGCGAGCGCCGCCTCGACCCGCGCCTGCCCGTCGGGGTGATCGACCGGCGTGCGCCCGCCCCAGTGCGGCGACTGTTCCAGCACGATGACCCGGCCGCCGCCCGCCGCGACGCGCTGCGCGGCGGCCAGCCCGGCGATGCCACCGCCCACCACGACGACCTCGGCATGGGCATAGGCCTGTTCGTAGCGGTCGGGGTCGGGATGCTCGGGCGCCCGCCCGAGACCCGCGGCGCGGCGGATCACCGGCTCGAACAGCCGCTTCCACGCCGCCCGGGGGTGGATGAAGGTCTTGTAGTAGAACCCGGCCGGGAAGAACCGCCACAGCCGGTCGTTGATCGCGCCGATGTCGCGGTCAAGGCTCGGCCAGGCGTTCTGGCTGACCGCCACCATCCCCGCCTCGAGCGGGGTGGTGGTGGCGCGCTGGTTCGGCTCGAACCGCGGACCGGTGCCGAGGCCGAAGAGCGCGTTCGGCTCTTCCGCGCCCGAGGCGAGCGGGCCGCGCGGGCGGTGATACTTGAAGCTGCGCCCCATGATCAGCTGGCCGGAGCCGAGCAGCGCCGAGGCGAGCGTGTCGCCGGCAAAGCCCGCGCGCTCGCGGCCCTCGAAGCGGAACGGACGCGGCGCGCTGCGGTCGATCAGGCGGCCGCCCTGCGGCAGGCGGAAGGGGTGATGGCGGCGGGTCATGGCGCTTGGGTCCGGCTGGATCGGGTCTGCTTGGATCGGGTGGGTCGGGCGGCGGCGGCGCCCTTGGGCGGCAGCGTGCCGACATGGGACAGCGCCATCCCCAGCAGCGTGGCGCGGGTGTCGTCGGACGCGGCCGCGGTGTCGAGGAACACATAGCCGCGCATCCGCCGGCCGCCGTGGATCATCGGCGTCACGCCGGGAAGGGTCAGGGCGTCCGCCTCGGCCGCGGCGCCGACGCGCAGCATCAGCCGCCCCTCGCGCACCCCGGCGAGCATGTGGCCGTGCTGCATGAGGCAGAGCCCGCCGAACATCGGCCGCTCGCTCAGCCCATCCGCGCCGGTCAGCCCTGCGCCGGCCAGCTCGGCCCGCAGCCGGTCCTCGGCCTGGGGATCGCGGGTCATGGCAGAACGTCCCGCGCAGGCGTGGGGTTCGCGGCGTAGTCGTCGCCCACCCGTCCGGCCGGCGCCGCCTCGACCCGGTCGGGCGGGGTCCAGCCGGGGCGGGCGGCGCGGATCGCGGCCACGAGGTCGTCGGGCGGGGCCTTCGACTGCGCCGGGTAGGTGCCGAACACCTGCAAGGTCACGCTGTCGCGGGCGGCGAGGAACCACTTGCCGCAGCCGTAGGCGTGGCGCCAGCGCTCGAACAGCACCCCGCGCGGGTTCTGGCGGGCGAAGAGGTAGCCCTCGAACTCGGCGTCGGTCGAGCCGGGGCCGTGCCGCGTCAGATGCGCCTCGCCGCCGGGGGCGAGCTCGGTCTCTTCGGCGGCAACGCCGCAATAGGGGCAGGTGAGGGTCAGCATCGGGCGCTTCCACGGCAAGCACCCCACGCGCCGGCGGGCGCGCAGGGGGAACGGGACGGACGGAAAGGGGCGGACGGGATCAGCCTGGCGTGGGCCGGCGCGGTCAGCCCCCGCGCGGCGCGGGCCGACGCGGGGCGCCGCGCGGCGCGGGC
>NZ_JBHMQU010000046.1:0-164033 GCF_042435015.1 Paracoccus panacisoli
TCCATAGTGGACACTATCGATCACTCTCTTACCGTGGCAGAGCAGTCACGCCGGACGGATACCGTGCATCTGCTGAGCGTTCGGATCGACCGCCTGAAGACGTGGTGGAAACCCGGCCTGTTGTGTATCGGGGATGCCGCACACGCCATGTCGCCGATTGGCGGCGTTGGTGTGAACCTCGCTATTCAGGACGCTATAGCGACGGCCAACCTACTGGCTGAAGCCTTGCGCGAAGGACGAATGAAAACGCGCTTGCTGGAGGCCGTGCAGCGCCGACGCGCCTTTCCAACCAGAGCGACCCAAAAACTACAACTGATGATGCGCAGCCGAAAGCGTGCGGGTGAGGCAGACAGCGCACGAAGTCCGAAGCCTCCTATCTTCATGCGCCTGATTGCCCGGTCGCCACTGTTGCCCCGGCTGACCGGCCGCCTCATCGGACTTGGCTTTCGTCCCGAGCATGTTCGCACACAGCTAGTCGATTGGTCCTGTTCGCTCAGGAAGTCTGCGGCCCCGCCCCGATAAAACAATAGAGCAGGTGCTTGACCTAGGCAGCACGGGAGATTCTCTGCCCGTTTCGAAGAACCAGCAATCAACGATTAGGGGAGAATGGCGCACCCATCAGGATTCGAACCTGAGGCCTCCACCTTCGGAGGGTGGCGCTCTATCCAGCTGAGCTATGGGTGCCTACTGCTTACGCAGTGCTTACGCGGTTTTCGAGCGAGTGTTAACCCCTAAAATCGAAGCCCGCAAGTTACTGTTTTACTTCTACTTTTTTACTCACTCGTTCACGCTGCCGGACTTGACATCCGCCTTCGGAGGGTGGCGCTCTATCCAGCTGAGCTACGGGTGCCTGACGAGGCATCTAGTGCAACCCTGCCCGCCTCGCAACCCCAAAGCGGTGGGGGAGAGGGGATGGGGGATGGCAGGACTCAACCGACCCTGCTCGTATACGCCGGACAATCCTACTGCTTTCGGGAGCTGTAAGCGGAAACCGAGGCGCGAACCTAAGCGAGGTGCAAAAAAGTCCGTGCTGGTTCGCTTCGAATTCGGCTCTGATGCCCGTTTTAGTAGGCCCCGACGTCGGTGTGTGGGACGCCGGTTTCGTGGGTCAAACCGGCAAACGGCGGACGGTGATACATTCATTGGTGAGAGGCTGCCGCGCAGCGGAACTACGCTCCGAACCTTGTCTGGCCGCCGTCCGAGTCGTCAGCAGGTCATACTTCCGCCCGACCAGCCTCTGCCCGACGGACGCTCCAGCAACATCTTGCCGCAGCGACAAGCGCCGCACCGCGACCGCGCTGGTCGCGCTAGGGCGCGCCGCAGTCCGCGCCATAGGCATTGACCCATGCCGCTGCTTCGATCGGCGCGTGCTTTCGGTCACCTTGCGTCAATACTCGCGTCACCTGCTCATGCCTTCGGGGCCGCCTCCTCTGCCCAATGCTTTCAGCAGGCCTGGGGGAACTTCATCCCCCCGACCCCAGACCCTGCGCGGGGAGCGTTAAGCTACCAGGATTCAAACGATGAAGCCCGCATTGCCAGCACGATGAGACCGTCCACGGCGTCGCGGTTGCTTGGTCTACATGGCGCGGCGCGGGCGGTTGCTGCATTTTTTTCCGCTATTGTGCGCCGTCCACGGTGTATGGCAGCCCCTTTGCCCGTACGCTTCCTGACATCCTGCGATGGGTCAGATTAAGGCTCACACCTGCCGCTACTCGCGCGCGGGCGAACCGCTGTTGCCGCACCTTTCTCCCCTGTTCTCGTGACCCGTCGGACGAGAACACCCCGGCCTGCCTCGCTATCCTTGCGCTGCAATTCCAGCCCCCCACATCCGCATCGAACATCCGGGCAGTAGATATCCAGCCGCCACAAAGCCGAGCGAAGAACTTGTCCCCCCACCGCTCTCACAGCTCCCCCCTCGGCACCGCAAAGCTTCCCGAGCCCACCGAACCGCGCTAGCCTCCCCCGGACCCAAAAGCCCCCGCCATGACCCCGGCCGACCGAGACCTCCTCACCAGCCTGTTCGACGCCGCTGTCTCTGCGGCCGATCCGCGGCGGGCGCTCTCCGGCCACGTGCCCGAGCGGCCGCGCGGGCGGACGGTCGTCGTTGGAGCGGGGAAGGGTGCGGCGCAGCTGGCGCAGGCGTTCGAGGCGATCTGGGACGGGCCGCTGATGAGCGGGGTGGTGGTGACGCGCTACGGCTATGGCGCGCCGACCCGGGCGATCCGCGTGCTCGAGGCCGCCCATCCCGTGCCCGACGCGGCCGGGCACGCGGCCTCGGCGGCGCTGTTCGAGGCGGTCCAAAGCCTCACCGCCGACGACCTCGTGGTGGCGCTGATCTGCGGGGGCGGGTCCGCGCTGTTGCCGATGCCGCCGGGGGCGCTCACGCTCGAGGACGAGGCGGCGCTGAACCGCGCGCTGCTGGCGAGCGGTGCGCCGATCTCGGTCATGAACGCCATTCGAAAACAGGTCTCGGGGATCAAGGGCGGGCGCCTCGCCGCGGCGGCGCATCCGGCGCGGGTCGTCTCGCTCATCGTCTCGGACGTGCCGGGCGATGATCCGGCGCAGGTCGCCTCGGGGCCCACGGTGCCCGACCGGACCAGCCGCGCCGACGCCCGCCGGCTCGCCCGCGACTGGCGGATCGACCTGCCGCCCGCGGTGGCCGCCTGGCTTGAGGGCGACGCGGGCGCGGCGCCCGACCCCGCGGACCCGGTCTTCGCGGGGAACGAGGTCCGCGTCATCGCCTCGGCGCGGCTCTCGCTCGAGGCCGCTGCGGCGCGTGCCGCGGCCGAGGGCGTGCCGGCCGTGATCCTCTCGGACGCCATCGAGGGCGAGGCGCGCGAGGTCGGCCGCGTCCACGCCGCCATCGCCCGCGAGATCGCGCTGCGCGACCGCCCCTTCCCCCGCCCCGTGGTGCTGCTGTCGGGCGGCGAGACCACCGTCACGCTGCGCGGCGCCCCGGGCCGCGGCGGTCGCAACACCGAGTTCCTGCTCGCCCTCGCCCAGGCCGCCGAGGGCACGTCCTTCGCCGCGCTCGCCGCCGACACCGACGGCATCGACGGGTCCGAGGCGAATGCCGGCGCCTTCGCCGACGGCACCACCGCCGCCCGGCTCAGGGCACTGGGGCTGGACGCGGGCGCCTTGCTTGCCGCCCACGACGCCTACCGCGGGTTCGAGGCGCTGGGCGATCTGTTCGTCACCGGCCCGACTGGCACGAATGTCAATGATTTCAGGGCCATCCTGATCCGCTAGCTTACTCCGCGAGCAGCTCGCGCGCGCGGGCCAGATCGGCGGTCAGCTCGGCCATCGCCGCCTCGGCCTCGGCCGCGTCCGGGCGGCGCAGGATCAGCGAGGGGTGCCAGGTCAAGAGCACCGGCCCGTCCGGCGTCGCCTCGACCGAGCCGCGGCGCCGGGTCATCGCGTCGCCGCGCCCGGTCAGGGCCAGCGCCGCCGTGGCCCCCAGCGCCACGGTCAGCCGCGGCGCGACGTGCTGGCGTTCGAGCCCCAGCCACCAGCGGCAGGCCTGCACCTCGCCCGCGTTCGGGCGCTGGTGCAGCCGCCGCTTGCCGCGCGGGACGAACTTGAAGTGCTTCACCGCATTGGTCAGCCACGCCCCCTCGCGCTCCACCCCCGCCGCCGCCATTGCCCGGTCGAGCACCTGTCCCGCCGGCCCGACGAAGGGGCGCCCGGCCAGATCCTCCTGATCGCCCGGCTGCTCGCCGACCAGCATCAGGGCGGCATCCTCGGGCCCCTCGCCGAAGACGCTCTGGGTCGCGGCGTGGCAGAGATCGCAGCGCGTGCAGGCGGCGCAGGCGGCCCGCGCATCGGCCAGCGTTTCGATCCGCACCGGCGGCTGCGGCATCGCCGCCCGGGTGCGCTGGATGATCGCGGCCGCCCGCGCCGGGGCGGCGGTCGCCTGCGCCGCCTGCATCGCGCGCACGCGCCCCTCGGCGGCCGCGAGCATCGCCGGGATCTGCCCCGTCTCGGGCATGTTCTTCCAGTATTTCAGCGGCATATGCTGCCGCATCGAGCCGAGCTTGATGCGCGCGGGGTTGAAGATATTGGCGAAATACGTGGCCCACAGCGCCTCGGCCGCGTCGTCGGGCAGGTCCGGGCGCGGCGCGCCGGGGGCGAAGGACAGCGCCCCGTCCTGCCAGATCGCCGACAGGTCGGGGGTGTGGATCGCCCAGTCCATGTCGGCGAAGCGGCGGCAGAAGAACCCGGCGTTGGCCTCGACGATCCGGTGCTCGGGCTCGAACCACGCCGCGAAACGCCGCCGGGGACCGTCCGCGGGCAGCTCGCGGAAGCGGACGAAGGCGCGCATCTTGTGGATGTCGCGCCGCACCGCCTTGTCGAGCATCCCGAGCCGCCGGACCAGCGGATCGCCCGCGTCGGCCAGCAGCCCGCGCCGGGCCTGAAGCCGCAGCAGCTCCTCATAGAGCAGCCCGGGTGCGGCCGGGTCGCGGTGCAGGATCACCCGCTCGGCAAGCTCCACGAAGCCCTTGGGCACCGTCAGCGCCCGGCCCTCGCCCGCGGGCAGCGGCTCGGGCGCAAAGAGGGACGGCGCGGCGGCCTCGCCCACCACCCACTCGACCGCGCCCGCCGGCACCCCGTGCGCCGCGAGCGGCCGCGCCGCGTCCCGCCAGGCCGCGAAGCTGCCGGTCTCGGGCAGCACCACCCGGTGCATCAGAACAGGCTCAGCTGCTCGGCCGGCGGGGCGAACCGCGCCTTCAGCCCCTCGCTGTCGGTGAGCCCGCCGGGCGACCAGCCGGGCAGGGTGACGAAGGGCTGCGCCTTGCCCATCAGCGCCCCGATCCGCACCAGATCGTCCCAGCCGAGCGTCCGCTGCCGCCGCGCCGCCAGCACCCGCTGCACCGTCCGCGTGCCGAAGCCGGGCACCCGCAGCAGCATCTCGCGCGGCGCGCGGTTCACATCGACCGGGAACTGGTCGCGGTGCGCGAGCGCCCAGCCGAGCTTCGGGTCCACGGCGAGGTCCAGCATCCCCTCGGGCGTCGCCGCCGCGATCTCGTCGGCTTCGAAGCCGTAGAACCGCATCAGCCAGTCGGCCTGATAGAGCCGGTGTTCCCGCATCAAGGGCGGCTTGACCAGCGGCAGCACCGACGAGCTGTCGGGGATCGGCGAGAAGGCAGAGTAATAGACCCGCTTCAGCCCGTAGCCGGCGTAAAGCCGCGCCGAGGTCGTCAGGATCGCCGCATCATTGGCGCTGTCCGCACCCACGATCATCTGCGTGGACTGCCCGGCGGGCGCAAACCGCGCCGGGCGCTTGCCGGTGTGGCTGCGGTCCCGGCTCGCCTCGCGCGCGCCCTTGACCCGCGCCATCGCGGTGCGGATCGTCTCGGGCCGCTTCTCCGGTGCCAGCCGGCGCACCGACTCGTCCTGCGGCAGCTCGATGTTGATCGACAGCCGGTCGGCGTAGAGCCCCGCCTCGTCGATCAGCTCCGGGCTCGCGTCGGGGATCGTCTTGAGGTGGATGTAGCCCTTGAACCCGTGGTCCTGCCGAAGCGTCCGCGCGATCCGCACCATGTCGGCCATCGTCTGGTCGGGCGAGCGGATGATGCCCGAGCTGAGGAACAGCCCCTCGATATAGTTGCGGCGATAGAACTCGAGCGTGAGCGAGACGACCTCCTCGACCGAGAACCGCGCCCGCTCGACGTTCGAGCTGACCCGGTTCACGCAATAGGCGCAGTCGAAGATGCAGAAATTCGTCATCAGGATCTTGAGCAGGCTGATGCAGCGCCCGTCCGGCGTATAGGCGTGGCAGATGCCCGCGCCCTCGGTCGACCCCAGCCCGCCCTTGCGCGAATCGCGCTTCGACGTCCCGCTTGAGGCGCAGGAGGCGTCGTATTTGGCCGCGTCCGACAGGATGGCGAGCTTGCGGGCAAGGTCGGGTTTCATCCCCTGAAGATAGGGCCGGGGCGAGAACATCACAAGAACAAACCGCCCGTGCGGCATGGCGTCGGTTGCGCCGCGGCAGGGCCTCGGCTACAGGTCGCGCTTTCCAGTCCCGAGGCCCAGATGAGCGGCTTTTCCTTCACCCTCCGCGCGACCGACGGCGCGGCCCGGCGCGGGATCATCACCACCCCGCGCGGCGAGATCCGCACCCCTGCCTTCATGCCCGTGGGCACCGCCGGCACGGTCAAGGCGATGCTGCCCGAAAGCGTCCGCGCCACCGGCGCCGACATCCTGCTGGGCAACACCTATCACCTGATGCTGCGCCCGGGGGCCGAGCGGGTGGCAAGGCTCGGCGGCCTCCACCGCTTCATGAACTGGGAGGGGCCGATCCTCACCGACTCGGGCGGCTTCCAGGTCATGAGCCTCGCCGAGCTGCGCAAGCTGACCGAGGACGGCGTGACCTTCGCCAGCCACATCGACGGCTCGCGCCACATGCTCTCGCCCGAGACGAGCATGGAGATCCAGCGCCTGCTCGGCTCGGACATCGTCATGGCCTTCGACGAATGCCCGGCGCTGCCCGCCTCGCACGAGCGTCAGGCCGAGGCGATGCGCCTCTCGATGCGCTGGGCGCAACGCTCGCGCGACTCCTTCGGCGACCGGCCGGGACACGCGCTCTTCGGGATCATGCAGGGCGGCGTGGAACGCGACCTGCGCGAGGAATCCGCGGCCGCGCTGCGCGGCATCGGCTTCGACGGCTACGCCATCGGCGGCCTCGCCGTGGGCGAGGGGCAAGAGGCGATGTTCGGCGTGCTCGACTATGCGACCGCGCTGCTGCCGGCGGACCAGCCGCGCTACCTCATGGGGGTCGGCAAGCCCGACGACATCGTGGGCGCGGTGCAGCGCGGGGTGGACATGATGGACTGCGTGCTGCCCTCGCGCTCGGGCCGGACGGGGCAGGCGTGGACGCGGCACGGGGTGGTCAACATCAAGAACGCCCGCCACGCCGACGACCCGCGGCCGCTCGACGAGGCCTGCACCTGCCCGGCCTGCCGCAGCTATTCCCGCGCCTATCTGCACCACGTGTTCCGGGCCGGCGAGATGATCTCGGGGATGCTGCTGACTTGGCACAACCTGCACTACTACCAGCAGATCATGGGCGAGATGCGGGCGGCCATCGACACCGGCAGCCTCGACGCCTGGGTGGCGCGCTTCCACGCCGAACGCGCCGAGGGCGACATCCCCCCGCTGTGACGGGTGAGGCTGCACGAGGGCGCGGCGTTCGCATGAACTGTGCATGAACATCGCACGAACGCTGCATGAACGTCAGACGGATTGTGCAGGGCGTTTCTGGCGCCCGGCGGGGTCCGGTCAGACCCGCGGCGGGCGCGGCCGATAGACGGGCAGCGCCCACCCCCAGCGCAGCGACCCCGCGCGCAGCAGGAACGTCGCCGCCCCGCAGCCCATCAGCGCACCCTCGCGCGGCAACCCGAGCCAGACCACCGCCAGCGCCACCAGCGCCCCCCCGAAGGCGGCGGTGAGGTAGAGCTCGCCCTGCTTGAGCACGAGCGGCACCTCGTTGCCGACGACGTCGCGCATAAGTCCGCCGAAACAACCGGTTACGACGCCCGCGATCAGCACGATCACCGGCCCGAACCCGCCCGCGAGCGCCACGCCGACCCCCGCCGGCACCGCGATCGCCAGCGCCACCGCGTCGAGCCAGAGGATCCAGCTATAGCGGCTCTCCAGCCGATGCGCCGCCCAGAACACAGCGAATGCCGCCGCCGCGGCCGCCACCACCAGCCCCGGCCGCGCCACCCAGAACACCGGATCGCGGCCGAGCACGAGGTCGCGCAGCGTCCCGCCCCCCACCGCGGTCATCGCCGCCATGAAGATGAACCCGGTCAGGTCGAGCTGCCGGCGGCTCGCCACCAGCGCCCCGGTGATCGCGAACACGACCGCCGAGAGATAGTCGAGCGCCCAGATCAAGCCACTGATCCCGCTCATCTTTCGCTCACTTGAAAGGCGCCATGCCGGCGCGGGCGAGGGCGTCGGCGCGCTCGTTCTCGGGGTGCCCGGCGTGGCCCTTGATCCACGCCCAGGTCACCTGATGGCGGTCGCGCGCGGCGTCGAGCCGCTGCCAGAGGTCGGCGTTCTTGACCGGCTTGCGGTCGGCGGTCTTCCAGCCGTTCTTCTTCCAGCCGTGAATCCAGCCGGTGACGCCGTTCTTCACATAGGCGCTGTCGGTGGTGATGGTGATCGCGCTGGGCCGCGTCAGCGCCTCGAGCGCCGAGATCGCCGCCATCAGCTCCATCCGGTTGTTGGTCGTGGCCGCCTCGCCGCCCGACAATTCCCGTTCCTTGACAACGGTTTCGCCGTCCAGCGCCCGCATCAGCACACCCCAGCCGCCGGGCCCGGGGTTGCCGCTGCACGCGCCGTCGGTCCAGGCGTGAAGGTCAGTCATCCAGCCCCTTGTAGCCGGGCTGGGCGGCAACCCGCGCGAGCCAGCCGTTGATTGCGGGAAACCGCGCCATCTCGAACCCGCCCAGCACGCCGGCCGAATGGGTGTAGGCGTAAAGGCAGAGGTCCGCGAGGCTGATCGCCTCGCCCGCCAGCCAGTCGTGCGCGGCGAGACGATGCTCCATCGTCTGCAGATGGGTGTGACCCCGGTCGAGCAGGTCGGCGAGGCGCGCAGGCGTCGCGTCGGCCGCGCGATGCGGATAGTTGCGCAGCGCCGCGCGCACCGCGATGGCCGGTTCGTGGTTATACTGCTCCCAGAAGAGCCAGGCGAGCATCTGCGCGCGGGTCACGGGATCGGCGGGCCAGAAGCGCGTGCCCTCGCCCAGAAAGCAGAGGATGGCGTTGGATTCCGCGATCTGGCGCCCGTCGTTAAGGTGAAGCGCGGGCAGTTTGCCGAACGGCAGCGCGCCGGTCGCGCGGGCGTCGTCCTTGGCGACCGAGCCGTGCTCGCAATCCACGATCTCGCAGTCGCGGCCGAGAAGGGCCAGCAAGAGCCGGACCTTGTAGGAATTGCCCGACGAAGGCATCGAATAGAGCCGCATCAGGACCGACCCTTTCAGCCGGGCTCGCGCAGGACGCGCGGCACCTTGAACTCCACCCGCTCGCGGGCCGTCTCGACCAGCTCGAGCGTCACGTCGTAGCGGTCGCGGAAGGCGGCGATGACCTCGTCCACCAGCACCTCGGGCGCGCTCGCCCCGGCGGTCACGCCGACCGTGCGGACGCCGTCGAGCGCGCGCCAGTCGATGTCCGCGGCGCGCATCACCAGCTGGGCATAGTCGCAGCCCGCGGCGCGCCCGACCTCGACCAGACGGCGCGAGTTCGACGAGTTCGGCGCCCCGATCACCAGCAGCGCGTCGATCTGGCTGGCGATGGCCTTGACCGCCGCCTGGCGGTTGGTGGTGGCGTAGCAGATGTCGTCCTTGGCCGGGCCGACGATGGCCGGGAAGCGGGCCTTGAGCGCCTCGACCACTTGCGCGGTGTCATCGACCGACAGCGTGGTCTGCGTCACCCACGCGAGCCGCGCGGGGTCGCGGGGGACGACGGTGGCCACATCCTCGACCGTCTCGACCAGGATCACCTCGCCGGGCGGCAGCTGGCCCATCGTGCCCAGCACCTCGGGGTGGCCGGCGTGGCCGATCATCACCATTTGCAACCCCGCCTCGTGGTGGCGCTCGGCCTCGACGTGGACCTTGCTGACCAGCGGGCAGGTGGCGTCGACATAGATCATCTCGCGCCGCCGCGCCTCGGCGGGGACGGATTTCGGCACGCCGTGGGCCGAAAAGATCACCGGGCGGTCGTCGGGCACCTCGTCCAGCTCCTCGACGAAGACCGCGCCCTTGGCGCGCAGCCCGTCCACGACGAAGCGGTTGTGGACGATCTCGTGGCGCACGAAGACCGGCGCGCCCCATTTCTCGAGCGCGAGTTCCACGATCTGCACGGCCCGGTCCACGCCCGCGCAGAACCCGCGCGGCGCGGCGAGGTAGAGCGTCAGCGGCGGCTTGGCCTGGGGGGCGAGGGGCGGGGGCGTGATCATGGGCCGATCCCTAGCCCGCAGGGGGCGTGCTGTCCATGCCGCGGGCGGCCCGCCGCCGCCCCGCCCTTGACGTTTCCCGCCGCGCCGCGGCATCTGGCGTCACACGCGCAAGCGCGCCACGACGCCGGGACAAGGGATGCCGCAGACCACGCGATCCGGATTGCTGATCATCCTCTCGTCGCCCTCGGGCGCGGGCAAGTCCACGCTGGCGCGGCGGCTGATGGACTGGGACCCCTCGCTCAAGTTCTCGGTCTCGGCCACCACCCGCAAGCCGCGCCCGGGCGAGATCGACCGCCAGCACTATTACTTCACCGACCACGCCGGGTTTCAGGCGATGGTCGAGGCGGGCGAGATGCTGGAACACGCCGAGGTGTTCGGCAACTGCTACGGCACCCCGCGCAGCCCGGTCGAGCTGGCGATGGCCGAGGGGCGCGATACGCTCTTCGACGTGGACTGGCAGGGGGGGCAGCAGATCCGCGCCTCGTCGCTCGCCCCGCACGTCGTCTCGATCTTCATCCTGCCGCCGAGCCTGAGCGAGCTCGAGCGTCGCCTGCGCGACCGCGACCAGGACAGCGAAGAGGTGATCGCCGGCCGGATGCAGAAAAGCCGCGACGAGATCAGCCACTGGGCCGAGTATGACTATGTGCTGGTCAACGACGACCTCGACGCGACCGAAAGCGACCTGCGCGCCATCCTGAGCGCCGAGCGGCTGCGCCGCGAGCGCCGCCCGGCGCTGGGGCCGTTCGTGCGCAAGCTGATGGAGGAGCCGCGATGATCTGGGAACTGGACGGGATCGCCCCCGAGATCGCGCCGGACGCCTGGGTGGCGCCGGACGCGCAGCTGATGGGACGCGTCGTGCTCGAACCCGGGGCGAGCGTCTGGTGGGGCGCGGTGCTGCGCGGCGACAACGAGGAGATCCGCGTCGGCGCCGGCTCGAACGTGCAGGACGGCTGCGTCTTTCACACCGACATGGGCTATCCGCTGACGCTCGGCGCCGATGTCACGGTGGGGCACACGGCGATCCTGCACGGCTGCACGGTCCATGACGGCGCGCTGATCGGCATGGGGGCCACGGTGCTGAACGGCGCGGTGATCGGGGCGGGGGCGCTGATCGGCGCCGGTGCGCTGATCCCCGAGGGGAAAGAGATCCCGCCCGGCGCGCTGGTCATGGGCGCGCCCGGCAAGGTGGTGCGGATGCTCGACGCCGCCGCGATCGAGGCGCTGCGCGGCTCGGCCGCCCGCTACCGCGAGAACGCGGCCCGCTTCCGCGCCGGGCTGCGGCGGATCGACTGAGCGCGATGCAGGGCGACGCGCTCCAGCAGTTGGCCGAGGCGGTGCCGGTGCCGATGCTGGTGGTGGACGCCGCCGCGCGGGTGGTGATCGGCAACCGCGCCGCGACGGCGATGCTGGGCGAGGGGATCACCGACCGCCCCTTCGTGACCGTGCTGCGCCAGAGCCTCGTGAACCGCGCGCTCGAGCAGGCGCTCGACCGGGCGGGCGCGGCGCAGCGGCTGTCGGTGACGATCTCGGCCCGCGGGCATGACCGCAACTGCGTGGTCACGGTGACGCCGCTCACGCTGAACGGGCGGCCGGGGGCGGGGGTGGTGATCGAGGACACCTCGGGCGTCGAGCACGCCGAGCAGATGCGCCGCGATTTCGTCGCCAACGTCAGCCACGAACTCAAGACCCCGCTGACCGCGCTGATGGGGTTCATCGAGACGCTGCGCGGCCCGGCCCGGAACGACGCCACCGCGCGCGAGCGGTTCCTCGCCATCATGGACCGCGAGGCGGGGCGGATGAACCGGCTGATCGGCGACCTGCTGTCGCTGAGCCGGGTCGAGCAGGAGGAGCGGCGGCGGCCGTCGGAGCGGGTGGACCTCGCGGGGCTCATCCGCTCGGCCTGCGCGACGCTGGCGCCGACGGCGCAGGCGGCCGGGACGGCGCTGGTCAAGATCGGCACAGGGGTGACCGCCGAGGTCGCGGGGGACGCCGACCAGATCCAGCAGGTGCTGCACAACCTGATCGAGAACGCGATCAAGTACGGCGCGCGGCAGGGCGGCGCCTCGGGCGGAGAGGTCCGCGTGACCCTGACCCATGTCCCGCACGAGCCGGTGCTGCGCGGCCCCGGCTGGGCCGTCGAGGTCGCCGACGACGGCGAGGGGATCGACGAGGTGCACCTGCCGCGGCTGACCGAGCGGTTCTACCGCGTGGACAACCACCGCTCGCGCGAGAAGGGCGGGACCGGGCTGGGGCTCGCCATCGTCAAGCACATCGTCGCGCGCCACCGCGGGCGGCTGAAGATCGAGAGCACCCGCGGGGCGGGCAGTCGCTTCACGATCATCCTGCCGGAGTGGGCGGGGGCGCGCTGAAAGGGGGCGCCGAAGGGGGGCGCTGCCCCCCGGCCTGCGGCCTCCCCCCGGGATATTTTTGCAAGGAAGAAGTCTTGGCGATCAGGCGTGGTCGGGCAGCTCGCCGTGGATCGCGGCGGCGAAGGCGCTGCGGTAGAGCCGCGACAGCTCGGCCAGCCGCGCGCTGTCGGTGCCGAGGGTGACGCGGTCGCCCTCGAACCGGCCGACGAGGGCGGCGGGGATGCCGGCGGCCCGGGCGGCCTCGAGCAGGGTCTCGGCCTCGGCGGCGGGCGCGGCGATGAGGTAGCGGGCCTGGTCCTCGCCGAAGAGGGTCGGGATGTCGGCGGCCTCGAGCGTGACGCCGATCCCGGCCGCCTCGGCCATCTCGAAGGCCGCGAGCGCGAGCCCACCGTCCGAGAGGTCCGCCGCCGCCCCGACATGGGCGCGGTGCGCGAGCAGGAAGGTGCCGTGCGCGCGCTCGGCCGAGAGGTCCACGGGCGGCGCGTCGCCGGTCTCGATCCCGAAGGCCTCGGCGGCGAGCGCCGACTGGCCGAGGTGGCCGCGCGTCGCGCCGATCACCAGCGCCACGTCGCCCTGCCGCGGCAGGCCCGCGATCAAATCGCCGCTCTGGGCGATCAGCCCGACCCCGCCGATGGTGGGGGTGGGCAGGATCGCCTGGCCGTCGGTTTCGTTGTAGAGCGAGACGTTGCCCGAGACGATGGGGAAGTCGAGCGCCCGGCAGGCCTCGCCGATGCCCTGGATGGCGCCGACGAACTGGCCCATGATCTCGGGCTTCTCGGGGTTGCCGAAGTTGAGGTTGTCGGTCGCGGCAAGCGGCGTGGCGCCGGCCGCGACGAGGTTGCGCCATGCCTCGGCCACGGCCTGCTTGCCGCCCTCGACCGGGTTCGCCTTGACGTAGCGCGGGGTCACGTCGCTGGTGAAGGCCAGCGCCTTGCCGGTGCCGTGGACCCGCACGACGCCCGCGCCCAAGCCCGGCTTGCGGATCGTGTCGGCGCCGACCTGCGTGTCGTACTGTTCCCAGACCCAGCCCTTGTGGGCGTAGCTCGGCGCACCGATCAGCGCCTTGAGGGCCGCGATCGGGGCGATCTCGGGCAGCTCGGTCAGCGCGGTGGCGGCGGGCGTCGCCACCCACGGGCGGTCGTATTCCGGCGCGCTCGACGACAGCTTCGACAGTGGCAGGTCGGCCATCACCTCGTTGCCGTGCAGGATGAGGAAGCGATCCTCGGCGATCGTCTCGCCGATCACCGCGAAGTCGAGGTCCCATTTCTCGAAGATCGCCCGCGCCTCGGCCTCTTTCTCGGGGCGCAGGACCATGAGCATCCGCTCCTGGCTTTCGGACAGCATCATCTCATAGGCGGTCATGGCGCTTTCGCGCTGCGGGACGTGGTCGAGGGTGAGCTTGATCCCGAGCCCGCCCTTGTCCCCCATCTCGACCGCCGAGCAGGTAAGGCCGGCCGCGCCCATGTCCTGGATCGAGATCACCGCGTCGGTCTGCATCAGCTCGAGGCAGGCCTCGAGCAGGCATTTCTCGGTGAAGGGGTCGCCGGCCTGCACGGTCGGGCGCTTGTCCTCGATCGACTCGTCGAACTCGGCCGAGGCCATGGTCGCGCCGCCGACCCCGTCGCGGCCGGTCTTGGCGCCGAGATAGACGACCGGCATGCCCACGCCCGAGGCGGCCGAGTAGAAGATGCGGTCGGCGTCCGCGAGCCCGGCGGCAAAGGCGTTGACGAGGCAGTTGCCGTCATAGGCGCGGTGGAAGCGGACCTCGCCGCCCACGTTCGGCACGCCGAAGGCGTTGCCGTAGGCGCCGATCCCCTCGACCACGCCCTTGACCAGATGCGCGGTGCGCGGGTGCTCGGGGCAGCCGAAGGACAGGCTGTCCATGGCCGCGATGGGGCGCGCGCCCATGGTGAACACGTCGCGCAGGATGCCGCCGACGCCGGTCGCGGCGCCCTGATGCGGCTCGATGTAGGAGGGGTGGTTGTGGCTCTCCATCTTGAAGACGACCGCCTGGCCGTCGCCGATGTCGACCACGCCCGCGTTCTCGCCGGGGCCGCAGATGACCTGCGGGCCGGTGGTGGGCAGGGTGCGCAGCCATTTCTTCGAGGATTTGTACGAGCAGTGCTCGTTCCACATCGCCGAGAAGATGCCGAGCTCGGTGTAGCTGGGTTCGCGCCCGAGCAGGTCGAGGATGCGCTGGTATTCGTCGGGCTTGAGCCCGTGCGCGGCGATCAGCTCGTCGGTGATGGTCGGTTCCTGCATGATCGCCCCCATGATCGCCTTCGGCATCGCACCCATGTTGCGGCGCCTTTTAGGGGCTGGCGCGGCGCGAGGGAAGGGCAGGAGGGGCCCCCGTGCCCGCGGGGGGGTGGCGGGGAGATGGGCGTGACCGGGGGGCGCAGAAGCCCCCCGGTCGACCCGGTCGGTCACTCGACGTTCAGCACCGCCGAGAAGTTGCGGGTGCCGCCCTTGCGGGCGTCGTTGCGGGTGCGGCCGATGGTGACGGCATAGTCGCCCGACGCCTCGAGCGTGACCGCCGACGACGGGTCGAGCGGCATGGCGGTGTCGGCGCCCGGGGCGCGCAGCCAGACCTCGACCCCGGCGGGGGCGTCGAGCAGCAGCGAGACCGACTGGCCGGCCTTGCCCGAGAGGGTGTAGCGGCAAACCGCGTCGCCCGCGAGCGCGCCCGACATGTTGGCGGTTCCGCCGGTCAGCGCGCCGCTGCCCTCGCACTGGTTGCCCGCGGCCTTGGCCGCCGGCTTGCCGGCCGTCTTGACGGCCGGGGCCGCCGCGGTGCCGGCCGACTGGGCCGCGCCCTTCGACTTGGGCAGCGGGCCGTCGATGCTGACGCTCAGCTTGAAGGGACGGGCGGCCTGCGACTGGCGGGCGGCGGCGCGGGTCTGCAGGACGCGCAGCGTCACCGGACCGGTGCGGTCGAGAACCAGCGCGTCGCCCGAAACGAAGTCATGCTCGACCGGCTCGACCGCGATCAGGTCCAGCCGCGAATCGCCCAGCGAGGCGCGCAGCGTCTGACCCTTGCGGGCGGACAGGGTGTAATCGCAGGTCTCGAGCCCCGAGACACTGCCCTTGACGACGGTGCCGGTCGCGCCGGCGGGAAAGCTGACGGTGCCCCCGCACTGGGCGGCGAGCGCCGGGCTGGCGAGCAGGCCGAAGGCGAGGCCGGCAAGGATTGTGCGGTATTTCATGGGTATGTCCCTTGTTATCATATAACAGCCGCGACCTTCTGACCCGTGGGGCGGGGGGCGCTCAACCACCCGGGCGCACACGTCTGCGTGCTTGCCGCGCGAGGCTGAACGCACGAGTTGGCGGGAAGGACGCAGGGACCGGGACAAAAAAAGAGCCGGGCTTTCGCCCGGCCTAAGTCCAACAGGGAGGTGAAGAGATGGGCTGGCCATCGCTTCACTGCCCAAATAAGGGTCGCATCGCCTGATTGACAAGCATGGTTTTGCTGCCGTTGCAGCATGACCGCCATGCTGGTGCTGCATGGCCACAGGCCGCTCAGGGCGCGGCTGGCCGGCGTCACTCGCCTGACGGGCGTCGCATGGCCTGAATTTCCTCCAGAACGAAATCGCGGAATGCTGCGACGCGGCGTGAACTGCGCAGCTCTTCGGGGAAGGCGAGGAACACCGGCACCTCGGTTGACTCGACGTCCGGCAACACCCGCAGAAGATGCGGGAAATCCGTGGTCAGGTAGTCGGGCAGAACCCCGATGCCGACATCGTTCAGCACCCCCTGCAGGACGCCGAAGTAGTTGTTGACCATCAGCGTCGAGCTGGACGTGTGCGGCAGCAGCATCTGCGTCAGCGCCGCCCCCGAGGACACCTGCGGGGTCTGCGGGTTCTGGCAGATCAGCCGGTGCGGGGCGAGGTCGGCCAGCGTCGCCGGCGTCCCGACCCGGTCGAGATAGGCGCGCGTCGCATAAAGCTGCATCTTGATGTTCAGAAGCCGGCGGCGGATCAGGTCGGCCTGGCTCGGCTCTTTCATGCGGATCGCCACGTCGGCCTCGCGCATCGGCAGGTCGAGCACCCGTTCTTCGAGCATCAGGTCGATCTTCAGCTCGGGATAGCGCGCGTAGAGCTTGGAGAAGCGCGGCACCAGCCACAGCGTGCCGAACCCTACGGTGGTGGTGACCTTCAGCTCGCCGAAGACGTGCTCCTCGCTGTCGCGGATGCGGGCGGCGGTGGTGTCGAGCTTGCGGTTCATCGCCTTGGTGGCGTCGAACAGCATCTCGCCCTGCTCGGTCAGAATGAGGCCACGGGCGTGGCGGTGAAAGAGCGTGGTGCCGAGCGATTCCTCGAGCGCGCGGACCTGCCGGCTGACGGCGGATTGCGACAGATGCAGCGTGTCGCCGGCGTGGGTCAGGCTGCCGGCATCGGCGACGGCGTGGAAGATTCGCAGCTTGTCCC
Source organism: Paracoccus panacisoli (assembly GCF_042435015.1). Lineage (NCBI taxonomy): Bacteria > Pseudomonadati > Pseudomonadota > Alphaproteobacteria > Rhodobacterales > Paracoccaceae > Paracoccus > Paracoccus panacisoli. The sequence goes on from NZ_JBHMQU010000046.1 coordinate 16,758, forward strand.
AATCCATCATCGCTGCATCCCTCGCCCACGGCCGCATGGCAGTCATGTATTTTCCGCAACCCTTATCGTTTTGCTCGCCGGGCACAAAGGACTTTATCGGTCAGTTTTTCTGACCTATAATCCCACCTGCCGTCCGAGCTGGGGAGGAGCCAAGATGAGCGTTCAGGATATTTCGCTGGCCGACCGATTCGACGTGGCCCGCCGCCACGTGCTCTTGAACGGCACCCAGGCGCTGGTGCGGCTGATGCTGATGCAGTCGGCGCGCGACAAGGCGGCGGGGCTCAACACCGCAGGGCTGGTCACCGGCTATCGCGGCTCGCCCCTCGGCGGCGTCGACCTGCAGATGATGAAGTCGGGCAAGCTGCTGGGGCCCGCCAACGTCCGCTTCCAGCCGGGGCTGAACGAGGATCTGGCCGCGACTGCGATCTGGGGCAGCCAGCAGGCCGAGCTGCGCGGTGAGGGCAAGTACGACGGCGTCTTTGCGCTCTGGTACGGCAAGGGCCCCGGCGTGGACCGCACCGGCGACGTGATGCGCCACGCCAACATGGCCGGCACCTCGCCCCACGGCGGCGTGGTCATGGCGATGGGCGACGACCACACCGGCGAAAGCTCGACGGTGCTGCACCAGTCCGACTGGGCGATGATCGACGCCTATATCCCGGTGCTCTCGCCCGCGGGGGTGCAGGAGATCCTCGACTACGGGCTCTACGGCTGGGCGCTGAGCCGCTTTGCCGGGGTCTGGACCGGGCTCAAGACGATGAAGGACACGGTCGAGGCGACCTCGGTCGTGGACGGCGACCCCTTCCGCCTCAAGTTCGTGACGCCGCAGGATTTCGTCATGCCCGAGGGCGGGCTGAACATCCGCCTCGGCGACACGCCGGTCGCGCAAGAGGCGCGGATGATCGACTACAAGCGCTTCGCGGCCGAGGCGTTCAGCCGCGCCAACCGCATGGATCGGCGGATGTGGGGCAAGCCGGGCGCGAAGATCGGCATCTGCGCGGCGGGCAAGAACTGGCTCGACGTGGTGCACGCGCTGGGGCTGCTGGGCATCGACGAAGCCGAGGCCGAGCGGCTCGGGATCACCACCTACAAGATCGGCCAGACCTGGCCGCTGGACATGACCAGCTTCCACGAGTGGGCCGAGGGTCTCGACCTGATCATCGTGGTCGAGGAAAAGCGCAAGCTGATCGAGGTGCAGGTCAAGGAGGCGATCTTCGACGACCGCCGCGGCCGCCGCGTCTATGGCTGGCACAAGGGCGACACGTGGGAGAACGGCCGCCAGGTCGAGCTGTTCCCGACCCGCTACGCGCTCGACCCGGTGATGATCGCGGCCATGCTGGGCGGCATCCTCATCGAAGAGGGGCGGCGCACCGACCGGATCGAGGCGGCGCTGAGCCGCATCGCCGAGTCGCGCCGCGCCGACAACGCCCCCGAGATCGCGGTGCGGACGCCGTGGTTCTGCTCGGGCTGCCCGCACAACTCCTCGACCAAGCTGCCCGAGGGCAGCCGCGCCTATGCGGGGATCGGCTGTCACTACATGGTCCAGTGGATGGACCGCGAGACGACCGGCTTCACCCAGATGGGCGGCGAGGGCGCCAACTGGATCGGCGAGGCGCCGTTCTCGACCCGGCCGCACGTGTTCCAGAACCTCGGGGATGGCACCTACAACCACTCGGGGTCGCTGGCGATCCGCGCCGCCAAGGCGGCGGGGACCAACATCACCTACAAGATCCTGTTCAACGACGCGGTGGCGATGACCGGCGGCCAGCCCAACGAGGGTGAGCTGACCGCGCCGCAGATCGTGGCCGAGCTGCGTGCGCTGGGCGTGCCGGTGGTGGTCGTTCACGACGAGAAGGAGGTCGTGGACCGCGCGGCCTTCCCGGCGGGCATCCGCTTCGAGGAACGCGCGAGCCTGATGGCGGTGCAGAAAGAGCTTGAGACGGTGCCGGGCGTGACGGCGATCGTCTATATCCAGACCTGCGCGGCCGAAAAGCGCCGGCGCCGGAAGAAAGGCGCCTTTCCCGACCCGGACCGGCGCATCTGGATCAACCCCGAGGTCTGCGAGGGCTGCGGCGACTGCTCGGTGCAGTCGAACTGCGTCTCGGTGGTGCCGTTCGACACCAAGCTGGGCCGCAAGCGCGCCATCGACCAGTCGAGCTGCAACAAGGACTATAGCTGCGTCAAAGGCTTCTGCCCGAGCTTCGTCTCGGTCGAGGGCGGCAAGCTGCGCCGCCCGGCGGCCGAGGCGCTGGACCTGCCGGCGCTGCCCGAGCCGCGCCTGCCCGAGATCGCGGGCACCCACAACATCGTCATCACCGGCGTCGGCGGCACCGGCGTCGTGACCATCGGCGCGGTGCTGGCGCAGGCCGCTCAGCTCGACGGCAAGGGGGCGGGGATGATGGAGATGGCGGGCCTCGCCCAGAAGGGCGGGGCGGTCCACATCCACCTGCGGCTCGCCAACCGCCCCGAGGACATCAGCGCCATCCGCGTTGCCGTGGGCGAGGCGGACGCTGTGATCGGCGGCGATCTGGTCGTCTCGGCCGGGGCGCGGACGCTCGGGCTGATGACCAATGGGCGCACCGGCGCGGTCATCAACGATCACGAGATCATCACCGGCGAGTTCACCCGCAACCGCGACTTCCACGTCCCCGGCGACCGGCTGAAGCTGTCGCTGCAGGCGCGGCTGGGCGAGCGGGTCGAGTTCCTGAACACCCAGAGCCTCGCCGAGCGCTATCTGGGCGATTCGATCTATTCCAACATGGTGGTGACCGGTGCCGCTTGGCAGCAGGGGCTGATCCCGCTCAGCGAGGCCGCGATCCTGCGGGCGATCGAGCTGAACGGCGCCAAGGCCGACGAGAACAAGCGCGCCTTCCAGATCGGCCGCTGGGCCGCGCTGCACCCCGCCCAGACCGAGGCGATGGGCGCCCATCCCGAGCGCGTCGATCCGGTCGCCTACCGCGCGCAGCGGCTGGTCGGCTATCAGGGCGAGCGCCTGAAGCGGCGCTTCCTGAAGCTCGTCGATCTGGCGCCTGCCGAGCTGCGCGAGACGGTGGCCGACAGCTTCTACCGCCTGCTCGCGATCAAGGACGAGTACGAGGTCGCGCGGCTGCACCTGACCACCGCCGAGAACGCCGCGCGGGTGTTCGAGGGCGACACCAAGCTGACCTTCCACCTCGCGCCGCCGTTCCTCGGCGGGCAGGACCCCGACAACCGGCCGAAGAAGCGCGACTTCGGCGAGTGGATGCTGCCGATGTTCCGCATCCTCGCCGGGATGCGGGGCCTGCGCGGCACGCCGCTCGACGTGTTCGGCTGGCAGGGCGAGCGGCGGCGTGAGCGGGCGCTGGCCCTGCAGTACGAGCGCGACATGAGCGAGCTTCTGCCGCAGGTGACGCCCGCGACGCTCGAGACGCTGCGCGATCTGGCGGCGCTGCCCCAGCAGATCCGCGGCTACGGCTTCATCAAGGACGCCGCCGCCGACAAGGCTGCCGAACGGCGGGCCGAGCTGCTGGCCGAGTTCCGGGCCGGCGGGCGCCCGGCGCGGCCGCCGCTCGCCATGGCGGCGGAGTAGCCCGGGCCCCGCCGAAGGGGCTCTGCGCCGGAAAGACGCCTCGCGCGCGGCGTGCGGGCGTCTTTCCGGTCCGGCTGCCCACGCGAGCGTGACGGCCACGCTCTGACCGAAGTCATGGCGTTTGCGGGCCACAGGGCCTAGAAACCCCCTCGGACCAACAGCGGAGAAGCGTGGAATGGCCGTCGGCGTGTTCGATTCGGGGCTGGGGGGCCTGACCGTCCATCAGGCCATTGCGCGGCGGATGCCGGACCTGCCGCTGGTCTATCTGGGCGACAACGCGCACACCCCTTACGGCACCCGCACCCCCGACGACATCTTCGCGCTCACCTGCGCGGGGGTCGAGCGGCTCTGGGCCGAGGGCTGCGACCTCGTGATCCTCGCCTGCAACACCGCGAGCGCCGCCGCCCTCAAGCGGATGCAAGAGACCTGGCTGCCCCCCGGCAAGCGCGTGCTGGGCGTGTTCGTCCCGATGATCGAGGCGCTGACCGAGCGGCAGTGGGGCGATAACTCGCCCCCGCGCGAGGTGGCGGTCAAGCACGTCGCGCTGTTCGCTACCCCCGCCACGGTGGCAAGCCGCGCCTTCCAGCGCGAGCTCGCGTTCCGCGCCATCGGCGTCGACGTCGAGGCGCAGCCCTGCGGCGGCGTGGTCGACGCGATCGAGGACGGCGACGAGATGCTGGCCGAGGCGCTGGTCGCGAGCCATGTCGAGGCGCTCAAGCGCCGGATGCCGCACCCCGAGGCCGCGGTGCTCGGCTGCACCCACTATCCGCTGATGGAGCACGCGTTCCAGGCCGCGCTCGGCCCCTCGGTGCAGGTCTATTCGCAGGCCGGTCTGGTGGCTGAAAGTCTTGAGGATTATCTTGCCCGCAGGCCCGAGTTCCGCGGCGAGGGCACCCGGTCGCGGTTCCTGACCACCGGCGATCCGGCCCGCGTGACGGCCAAGGCGACGCAGTTCCTGCGTCATCCGATCCACTTCGAAGCGGCCTGAGAAAGCGAGGAGAGTGACATGAAATCCCTCAAGAAAAAGCGCCGCATCCAGATCCTCGCGGCCGCCGCCGTGGCGCTGGTGCTGGCGGTCGCGCTGATCGGCTACGGGTTCCGCGACGGGATCAACCTCTACCGCTCGCCGAGCCAGCTGGCCGAGTTCCACCCCGACCCCGACGAGGTGTTCCGGCTCGGCGGGCTGGTCGAGCAGGGCACGCTCAAGCGCGGCGACGGCCACGTGATCACCTTTGCTGTGACCGACGGCGGCGCCACCGTGCCGGTGCGGTTCGAGGGCGTGTTGCCCGACCTCTTCGCCGAGAATGCCGGGATGATCGCCACCGGCTCGATGCAGAACGGCACCTTCGTGGCGAGCGAGATCCTCGCCAAGCACGACGAGAACTATATGCCCAAGGAAGTCGCCGATTCGCTCAAGGAGCAGGGCGTCTACCAGCCGCCGAACAGCTGACCCGCCGCCGGCAACGCGCGGCTGGTTAACGGCCCCTTAACGCCCCCGCGCAACCTTTCCGCCTCGGATCGGGCGAAAAGGGGGGCCGGGGATGCAGACGGTCGAGGAGATCGCGGCAGAGATCGTCGCGCGCGAGGGGGGGTATGTCGATGACCCCGACGACCCGGGCGGCGCGACTAACCACGGGGTGACGCTCGGCACGCTGCGCCGGCTCGGGCGCGACCTGACGGGGGACGGGCGGATCGACCGGGCGGATGTGCGGGCGCTCTCGGCCCGCGACGCGGCGCGGATCTACGTCGAGCATTACTTCCGCGCGCCGCGCCTCGACCGGCTGCCGACGCTGGTGCAGGCGAGCGTCTTCGACATGCAGGTGAACGCGGGCGCGCAGGCGGTGCGGCTGCTGCAGCGGCTGGTGTCGCGGATGGGGTTTGCCTGCGCCGACGACGGGGTGGTGGGGCCGCGCACCATCGCCGCCGCCGCGGCTGCGGCCGCCGCCGCCCCGGCGCATCTGGCCGACGCCTACGGCATCGCCCGGCGCAACTATTACTACGCGCTGGCCGACGCGCGCCCGGCCAGCCGCAAGTTCGCCCGCCGCCGCGACGGCGGCAAGGGCGGCTGGATCACCCGCGCCGAGGCCTTCATCGCCCCGCGCTATCACCTCACCGCCGCAGAGCACCGCGAAAGGACCGCCCGATGGGCATGATCGACCGTTTCCTCGGCGCCGGTGCCACCGTGACCGCCGTGGGCAATGCCGCAAGCGGCATGGCCCAGATCCTCACCCCCAGCGCCACCCGCCGGATGGAACTGGACGAGGAGGCCTATGCCCGCGCCATCGCCGAGCACCAGGCCGAGTTCGCGGGCGCCGGCACGCACTGGTTCGACGCGCTGATGAACGGGCTGAACCGGCTGCCGCGCCCGCTGCTGACGCTGGGAACCATCGGGCTCTTCGTCTATGCGATGGTCGAGCCGGTGGGGTTCTCGGCCCGGATGCAGGGGCTGGCGCTGGTCCCCGAGCCGCTCTGGTGGCTGATGGGGGCGATCGTCAGCTTCTACTTCGGCGCCCGCGAGGCGCATTACTTTCGCCACCGGGTCTGGCCCCGCGCGACGGTGCGGGCCCGGGTGACGGGGGCCGCGGCAGCCGAGGACTGGCGGGCGCCGGTCATTCCGGGGACGGCGGCGGCCGAGGACTGGCGCGCGCCGATACTGCCGGGCTTCGATGCGCCTGCGGGGGGCGCCGCGACCGTCGAGGCCGAGATCGAGGAGCGGCTGGACGAGCCCTCGGTCGCCACGCCCGAGGTCGCCTCGGCCCCGGCGACGGGCCCCGCGACGACCGCCGCGTCCGGCCCGGCGACGACCCCGGCGGACGACTTTGCCGACAACGCCGCGCTGCGGGACTGGGCCGCAGGCCGGCAGGGGCGCGGCGGGCCCGGACAGTGACGCCTCTGTGACCCCGCGCCGCGCCGCGCGGGGCTGGTCGGCGCGGCGCGCAGGGACTACTCTGCCCCCCGGTATCTCTCCGGGGGGCTTTTCGCATGATTGCCGAGCTGGGTCATTTCGCCCTGATCCTGTCGCTCGCCGTGGCGCTGTTCCAGACCATCGTCCCGATGGTCGGGGCGACCCGCGGCTGGCCCGCCTGGATCGAGGCCGCCCGCCCCGCCGCGCTGGCCCAGTTCGGACTGATCGGCATCGCCTTCGCGGCGCTGACGGTGGCGTTCGTCACCTCGGACTTCTCGGTGGCGCTGGTCTACGAGAACAGCCACTCGGCCAAGCCGATGCTCTACAAGGTGACCGGGGTGTGGGGGAACCACGAGGGCTCGATGCTCTTCTGGGTCACCATCCTGTCGCTGTTCGGGGCGGCGGCCGCGACCTTCGGCGAGCATCTGCCGCCCGCGCTGCGCGCCCGCGTGCTGTCGGTGCAGGGGGCGATCGGGGCCGCGTTCCTCGCCTTCATCATCTTCACCTCGAACCCCTTCACCCGGATGGAGGTCCCCGCCTTCGACGGCCGCGACCTCAACCCGCTGCTGCAGGACCCCGGCCTCGCCTTCCACCCGCCGTTCCTCTACCTCGGCTATGTCGGCCTTTCGATGTCGTTCAGCTTCGCCGTGGCCGCGCTGATCGAGGGGCGCGTCGACGCCGCCTGGGCGCGCTGGGTGCGGCCGTGGACGCTGGCCGCCTGGGTGTTCCTGACCATCGGCATCGCGCTCGGGTCGTGGTGGGCCTATTACGAGCTCGGCTGGGGCGGGTTCTGGTTCTGGGACCCGGTCGAGAACGCGAGCTTCATGCCCTGGCTGCTGGCGACCGCGCTGCTGCACTCGGCCATCGTGGTCGAAAAGCGCGAGACGCTGAAAAGCTGGACCATCCTGCTGGCCATCATCGCCTTCGGCTTCTCGCTGATCGGGACGTTCATCGTCCGCTCGGGCGTCATCACCTCGGTCCACAGCTTCGCCAGCGACCCGACGCGGGGGGTGTTCATCCTCGGCATCCTCGCGGCCTTCGTGGGGGGCGCGCTGACGCTCTTCAGCGCGCGCGCCGGCGCCATGACCGCGCGGGGCGTGTTCGCCCCGGTCTCGCGTGAGGGGGCGCTGCTTCTGAACAACCTGCTGCTCGCGGTGGCGGCGTTCGTGGTCTTCATCGGGACGATCTGGCCGCTGGTCGCGGAGATGGCGTGGAACCGCAAGCTCTCGGTCGGGGCGCCGTTCTTCAACCAGGCCTTCACGCCCTTCATGGTGGCGCTGGCGATCGCGCTGCCGATCGGGGCGATCCTGCCGTGGAAGCGCGGCCGTCTGGGCCGGGCGATGGCCACGATGGCGCCGGCGGCGATCCTTGCCGTGGCGGTGGCGGGGCTGGTCTTTGCGGTCTCGACGGGACACTCGGCGCTGGCGGTGATCGGCGCGGCGCTCGGCGCCTGGCTGATCGGCGGCGCCGCGATCGACATCTGGCAGCGCGCCGGGCGCGAGGCGATCCGGCTGACGCGCCTGCCGCGCGCCGACTGGGGCCGCGTCATCGCCCACGCGGGGCTGGGCGTCGTCTTCGTCGGCATCAGCCTGCTGATGGCCTGGCAGGTCGAGGACATCCGCGTGGCCCGCGAGGGCGAGACGTTCCGCGTCGGCGCCTACGACATCACCCTCATCGACGTGCGCGAGGTGCAGGGGCCGAACTACGTCTCGACCATGGCCGACATGCGGGTGGTGCGCGACGGGCGCGAGATCGCGGTGCTCTCGCCCGAGAAGCGCGTCTATCCGGTGCAGGCGATGCCGACGACCGAGGCGGCGATCCGCAGCGCCTTCACCGGCGACATCTATCTGGTGATCGGCGACCCGCAGCAGGGCGGCGGCTGGGCGGTGCGGACCTATCTCAAGCCCTTCGCCTTCTGGATCTGGCTCGGCTCGGGGCTGATGGCGCTGGGGGGGCTGGTCAGCCTGTCCGACCGCCGCTGGCGGATCGCGGCGGCAGCCCGGCGCGCGCCGCGCAACGCGGTGGCCGCGGAATGAGGGCGCGGATGGGGGCGAGGGCCACGCTCGCCATGCTGGCCGTGGTGCTGGCGCAGGCCGCCTGGGCGGTCCAGCCCGACGAGGTGCTGGCCGACCCCGCGCTCGAGCATCGCGCCCGCCAGATCGGGCAGGTGCTGCGCTGCCCGGTCTGTCAGGGCGAGAACATCGACGAATCGAACGCGCCGATCAGCCGCGACCTGCGGCTCTATGTCCGCGAGCGGCTGACCGAGGGCGACAGCGACGCCGAGGTGATCGCGGCCGTCACCCAGCGGTTCGGCGAATACGTGCTGTTCGAGCCGAAGCCCGAGGGGGCGAACCTGCTGCTCTACTGGGCGGGGCCGGTGATGGCGCTGCTCGCGGCGCTGGGGGCGTGGCTGTTCCTGCGCCGGCGGCAGACCGAGGCGGCGCCGCCCCCGGCGCTGTCGGCCGACGAGCGGGCGCAGCTCGACCGGCTGCTCAGGGATCAGGACAGCTGAACGAAGCGCGGCTCGTCGCCGCGGTTGTCGAAGAACGGCACCGTCTCGGGCTGGGCGAGCGGCCCCTGGGTGCGGGCGACCAGCGCCGCGACCTCGGCCAGCACCACCTCGGTGATGAAGGGCAGTTCCAGCTCGCGCGCCTGGGCGAGGGGCACCCAGTGCAGGTGGCTCAGCTCGTCGCAGGCGGCCGAGAAGTCGTTGGGGTCGCCGGTGATGTTGCGCGCGTCGATGAGAAAGAACCGCGCGTCGAAGCGCCGCGGGCGGCCCGGCGGGGTGATGGCGCGGAAGACGAACAGCAGCGGATCGTCGGCGCTGGGTGAGACGCTGAGCCCGGTCTCTTCAACCATCTCGCGCAGCGCGGCGCGGGCCAGCGCATCGGCGCCGACGCCGGACAGCGGCTCGACGGCAAGCCGGGCGCGGCAGGTGTCGGACAGCGCGTCGGGGCAGGGGGCAGCGGCATCCTCGGGGTCCACGGCGCCGCCGGGGAAGACGTATTTGGACGGCATGAAGGCTGCGGCCGATCCGCGCATTCCCATCAGGACGGCCGGTCCATCGGCGCGGTCGCGGTCGATCAGGATGATCGTCGCCGCGTCGCGGATGCGGTCCTTGGGCAGGTCGGCGGCCGGTGCCGCGCCGTCGGCAAGGCTCACCGCGCGGCCTCGTCCGCCGCGGGCAGGTGGTGCGGGTCGGGGGCGAGATGCGGGTCGTCGCCGCCGAAGCCGTGCATCCGCTTGGCCCATTGCAGCCCGACGAAGGCGCCCTTGAACACCGGCAGCAGCAACAGCGACAGCAGCGCCGCGCCGCCGAGGAAGGCCGCGATCAGCACCTCGGTCGAGGGGCGGTAGAGGGTATAGATCAGCAGCAGCAGCGGCGCCGCCAGATGCGAGACGACGAGGATGGTGAAATAGGCCGGCCCGTCGTCGGCGCGGTGGTGGTGCAGGACCTCGCCGCAGTTCGGGCAGGTGGCGCGCACCGTCAGGTAGCCCTGCATCATCCGCGCCTCGCCGCAGGCCGGGCAGCGCCCGAGCGCGCCGCGCTTCATCGCCTCGCCGACCGAGCGGGGCGGGTTGGGGAGGGCGGGGGTGGTGGCAATGGATTGGGTCACGGCAGGTGCCCTTCGCAGCTATGGGGTTGCTGCCAAGATAGGCACTCGCGCCGGCGGGCGCCACCGGGGGGCGGGACAAATCTGCGGGCGGGTGCGGTGCGCGGCGGCGGCGCACGGCCCGCGGGGGCTTCGCGCCCCCGCACCCCCGCGGGATATTTGGGTCCAGCCCGAGGGGGGATGAGTAACCGAGCCGCCCGGTCGGGCGGTCTCGTGGGCACGGCGTGGGGGGCAGCGCTCCCCCCCCCGCGGCGTGATCAGCTGCGCAGGATCGAGCGGCCGGCGTATTCGGCCGTCGCGCCCAGCATTTCCTCGATGCGGATCAGATGGTTGTACTTCGCCAGCCGGTCCGACCGCGCGAGGCTGCCGGTCTTGATCTGGCCGCAGTTGGTCGCCACGGCGAGGTCGGCGATGGTCGAATCCTCGGTCTCGCCCGAGCGGTGGCTCATCACCGAGGTGAAGCCGGCGCGATCGGCCATCCGCACCGCGTCCAGCGTCTCGCTGAGCGTGCCGATCTGGTTCACCTTGACGAGCAGCGAGTTGCCGCAGCCGCGCGCGATCCCCTCGGCCAGACGCGCCGGGTTGGTCACGAACAGGTCGTCGCCGACGAGCTGCACCGTGCCGCCGAGCCGCTCGGTCAGAAGCTTCCAGCCGTCCCAGTCGTCCTCGGAGCAGCCGTCCTCGATCGACAGGATCGGGTAGTCGGCGCAGAGCCTGGCCAGATACTCGACGTTCTCGGCCGGGGTCAGCGACAGCCCCTCGCCGCTGATCTCGTACTTGCCGCCCTTGAAATACTCGGTCGAGGCGCAGTCGAGCGCCAGCATGATGTCCTCGCCGGGCTGGTAGCCCGCCTTCTCGACCGAGCGCAGGATGAAGTCGAGCGCGTCGCGGGTCGAGGAGAGGTTCGGCGCGAAGCCGCCCTCGTCGCCGACGCCGGTGGCGAGACCCGCCGCCGAGAGTTCCTTCTTCAGCGTGTGGAACACTTCGGAGCCCATGCGGATCGCGTCGCGGATCGATTCCGCGCTGACCGGCATGATCATGAATTCCTGGATGTCGATCGGGTTGTCGGCGTGCTCGCCGCCGTTGATGATGTTCATCATCGGCACCGGCAGCAGCCGCGCCCCCGCGCCGCCGACATAGCGGTAGAGCGGCAGGGCCGAGGCCTCGGCCGCGGCCTTGGCGACCGCCAGCGACACGCCGAGGATGGCGTTGGCGCCGAGGCGGGACTTGTTCGGGGTGCCGTCCAGCTCGATCATCAGCGCATCGATGGCGAGCTGCTCGGTCGCGTCCTCGCCGATCAGCGCCTCGCTGAGCTCGCCGTTGACGGCGGCCACCGCCTCGAGCACGCCCTTGCCGAGATAGCGGCTCTTGTCGCCGTCGCGCTTTTCGACCGCCTCATGCGCCCCGGTCGAGGCGCCCGAGGGCACCGCCGCGCGGCCCATGGTGCCGTCCTCGAGGGTCACGTCGACCTCGACGGTCGGGTTGCCGCGGCTGTCGAGGATCTCGCGGGCGAAAATGTCGATGATGGCGGTCATGGCGCGCTCCGGTGCTGGGTCGCGGGTCTCATAGCGCCGGGCGCGGGGCGGGGAAACCCGGTCAGGGCGCTGATAGCGCTATATCCGCCCAGATCGGCAGGTGGTCCGAGGCGCGGCGCGCCAGGGGGCTGTCATGGACCCCGCTCGCGTGCAGCGTCAGCCCGGCCGAGAGCGCCAGCCGGTCATAGCGCAGCATCGGCCAGGGCGCGGGCCAGCTCGGCCCCGGCGCCACCACTTGCAGCCCGGCAAGCGATTCGAGCCCGCGGTCGTCGTGCCATTCGTTGAAGTCGCCGGTCATGACGAAATCCTGCCCGCTGATCCGCACCGCCTTGGCGATCAGCCGCGCGAGCTGCGCGCGGCGCGACGAGCGCGCAAGCCCGAGGTGCATCACGATCACCGTCAGGCCGCGCGCATCGGGCGCCGCCAGCCGCAGCGCCAGCGCGCCGCGCGGCTCGATCCCCGGCAGGGGCAGGCGGCGGACGTTGGCGCCCGTGGCCAGTTCGGGGCGCATCAGGATGGTCTGGCCGTGCCAGCCGAGCGACTGGCCGCTGGTCGCGACATGGGGGGCGGGGACCATGCCCGTCGCCTCGCGGATCATCCCGCGCGGCAGCGCCTCGGGGCGGCCGCCGAAGCGGAAGTCCACCTCTTGCAGGGCCACGATGTCGGCGTCGAGATCGGCGATGACCTGAAGATTGCGCTCGGGCGCGTGCGGCCCGACCATGCCGCGGCCCTTGTGCAGGTTGTAGCTGGCGACGCGCAGGGTCCGGGTCATGGGCGCCTGAGTGTCACGCCGCGCGCCCGAGTTCCAGAGGCCGCGCGCAGCCGGGGCGCCGGGCGCCTCGCCCGGACCCGGGCCCGCGAGGTCGGGGGGGATCAGGTGCCGCAATAGGTCGTCCGCACCGCCTCGGTCTCGAGCGGGGCACGGCTCAGGTCGTCCCAGTCGGCCCGCGCCTCGAACGGCGCGTCGAGCGCCGCCCAGAGCCGGTGGAAGGGGGCGAAGTCGCCCGTCACGCCCGCGTCGATCACCTGCTGGACCCGGTGGTTGCGGGGGATGCGGACGGGGTTCGCGGCAGCGGCCAGCGACAGGTCGGGGCCAAGCGCCTGCCAGTCGCGCTGCCAGTCCCGGAACGGCGCGGGGTCAAGGAACTCGTCGGCCGCCGTGCCGTCCACCAGGCCGCGGAACACGCGGGTGAAATCCGCCCGGTTGGTCGCCATCAGCCGCAGCAGCCGCTCGATCAGCGGGCGTGCGGCCTCGTCGGCTTCGGTGAGGCCGAGCTTCGCGCCGAATCGGCGCAACCAGGCGGCGTCGTAGAGCGGCGGGAAGCCGTGGACGATCGCGGTCGCCTCGGCCACCGCGGCGTCGGTGTCGGCGCCCATCAGCGGGATCAGGCAGCTGGCCAGCTGCGCGAGGTTCCAGACCGCGACATGGGGCTGTTCGGCATAGGCGTAGCGGCCGCCCCGGTCGATGGCCGAAAACTTCGTGTCCGGGTGATAGCCGTCGAGGAAGGCCGCGGGGCCGTAGTCGATGGTCTCGCCCGAGACGGCCATGTTGTCGGTGTTCATCACCCCGTGCACGAACCCGAGCGCCATCCACTGCGCGACCGTCTCGGCCTGCGCGGCGACCACGGCGCGCAACAGCCCCGCCGCGTCGCCGGCGTCGGGGTAGTGGCGGGCGATGGCGTGCTCGGTCAGCGCACGCAGGCGGTCGAGGTCGCCGCGGATCGCGAAGAACTCGAAGGTGCCGACGCGGATGTGGCTCTGCGCGACCCGGGTCAGCACCGCACCGGGCAGGGGGCTTTCGCGCCAGACCGTCTCGCCGGTGGTGACGGCGGCCAGCGCGCGGGTGGTGGGCACGCCCACGGCGGCCATGAACTCGGACAGCAGGAACTCGCGCAGGACCGGGCCGAGCCACGCCCGCCCGTCGCCGCGGCGCGAGAAGGGCGTCGGGCCCGAGCCCTTGAGCTGCAGGTCGAACCGCACCCCGTCGGGGGCCACGACCTCGCCCATCAGCACCGCCCGCCCGTCGCCGAGCTGCGGTGAGAGGCCGCCGAACTGGTGCCCGGCGTAGGCTTGGGCGATCGGCTCGGCCCCCGGCGGGACGGCGTTGCCGGCGAGCATGGCCAGCCCCGCCTCGCTCTCGAGCCAGTCGGGGTCGAGGCCCATCCGCGCCGCCAGCGGCCGGTTGACGGCGACGAGCCCGGGACCGCGCACCGGCGTCGGCGGCGTGCGGCTGAAGAACCCCGGCCCGAGGCGGGCGTAGGAGTTGTCGAACTGGGGTGCGGATGGGGTGCTCATCAAGCGGATGTGGGCACGGGTCGCGGGAATTGAAAGGCCGCGCCGCGCGGTGGCGCAGGGCCTGTGGCCGACGGCGCCCGGCGGCCGCGCGGGCGGCGCGCTTGCGGCGCGGGGCGGGGCGGCGTATCCCTGCGCCTTGCCCCGCCCCCTCGACCCGCCCCATCCGCCCGCAGGAAAGACCGCGCCATGAAGTTCCTCGATCTCGCCAAGGTCTATATCCGCTCGGGCGGCGGCGGTTCGGGCTGCGTCTCGTTCCGGCGCGAGAAGTTCATCGAATACGGTGGCCCGGATGGCGGTGACGGCGGCCGCGGCGGGGATGTCTGGGCCGAGGCGGTCGAGGGGCTGAACACGCTGATCGATTTCCGTTACCAGCAGCATTTCTTCGCCCGCTCGGGCCAGCACGGCATGGGCAGCCAGATGACCGGCGCCTCGGGCGACGACATCGTGCTGAAGGTTCCGGCCGGGACCGAGATCCTCGACGAGGACCAGGAGACGGTGGTCGCCGACCTGACCGAGCCCGGCCAGCGGGTGCTGCTCGCCAAGGGCGGCAACGGGGGGTTCGGGAACCTGCACTTCAAATCCTCGACCAACCGCGCGCCGCGGCACGCCAACCCCGGCCTGCCGGGGGTCGAGCGGACGCTGTGGCTGCGGCTCAAGCTGATCGCCGACGCGGGGCTGGTGGGGCTGCCGAACGCGGGCAAGTCGACCTTCCTCGCCGCGGTGTCGAACGCGCGGCCGAAGATCGCCGACTATCCCTTCACCACGCTGGTCCCGAACCTGGGCGTGGTCGGCGTGGACGGGCACGAGTTCGTCATGGCCGACATTCCGGGCCTGATCGAGGGCGCGAGCGAGGGCCGGGGTCTCGGCGACCAGTTCCTCGGCCATGTCGAGCGCTGCGCGGTGCTGCTGCACCTTGTCGACGGCACCGCCGAGGACGTGGCGGCGGACGCGCGCACGATCCTGACCGAGCTCGAGGCCTATTCCGAGGTGCTGGCGGCCAAGCCGCGGATCACCGTGCTGAACAAGGCCGATGCCTTGGACGCCGACACGCTGGCCGAGCGGCGCGCCGCGCTCGAGGCCGAGATCGGCGGGCCGGTCATGGTCATGTCCGGCGTCTCGCGTCAGGGCGTGACCGAGGTGCTGCGCGCGCTCTGGACCGCGATCGAGCCGACCCGCGCCCCGGTCGCAGCCCCCCGGACGACGTGGCAGCCGTGAGGGCCGCGATTGCCATGCCAGAGACCGCCATGCCTGCTTCGCCCATGCCCGCCACCCCGGACATCGCCGCCGCGCGGCGGCTGGTGGTCAAGATTGGCTCGGCGCTGCTCGTCGGGGCCGAGGGGCTGCGGACGGACTGGCTGCGCGGGCTCTGCGACGACGTGGCCGACTGGCGGCGGCGCGGCGCGGACGTGGTGCTGGTGTCGTCGGGCTCGATCGCGCTCGGGCGCCGGGTGCTGGGCCTGCCCGCCGGCGCGCTGACGCTGGAGCAGGCCCAGGCCTCGGCGGCGGTGGGGCAGATCCGCCTCGCCCGCGCCTATGAGGAGATGCTGGCCCCGCACGGCGTCACCACCGCGCAGGTGCTGGTGACGCTCGAGGATACCGAGAACCGCCGCCGCTATCTCAACAGCCGGGCGACCATGCAGACGCTCTTGAGCCTCGGCGTGGTGCCGATCGTGAACGAGAACGACACGGTGGCGACCGACGAGATCCGCTATGGCGACAACGACCGGCTGGCGGCGCAGATCGCGGTGACCTGCGGGGCGGACCAGTTGCTGCTCTTGTCGGACGTGGACGGGCTCTACACCGCGAACCCCAAGACGGACCCCGCGGCCCGGCACCTGCCGGTGGTCGCGCATCTGACGGCCGAGATCGAGGCGATGGGCGGCGATCCCGTCTCGGGTTTGTCGAAGGGCGGGATGAAGACCAAGCTGATGGCCGCACGCACCGCGGTCGCAGGCGGCTGCGCGATGGCGATTGCCGAGGGCTCGGTGCTGCGGCCGCTGTCGGCGGTGGCGTCCGGCGCGCGGGTGACGTGGTTCCTGCCCGAGGGCGATCCGCAGGCGGCGCGCAAGCGCTGGATCGCGGCGATGAAGCCGCGGGGCGAGCTGGTCGTGGACGAGGGCGCCGCGCGGGCGCTGGGGCAGGGGCGCTCGCTTCTGCCGGCCGGGGTGCGGGCGGTCAGCGGCGCCTTTCACCGCGGCGACCCGGTGGTGATCCGCGGCCCCGAGGGCGCGGCGCTGGCGCAGGGCCTCGTGCGCTACGATTCCGCCGACGCGGCGCTGATCGCCGGGCGCCGCAGCGACGAAATCGAGGCGCTGCTGGGCTACGCCCCGCGCACCGCGCTGGTTCACCGGGATGACATGGTGGTGGGGCGGTAGCGGTGCTGCGGGTCACGCGGCAGGCGGCTGACCCGGCGGGCGAGATCGCGTCACTGATCCACGACAGCTTTGCGGCGTCCGAAGGCCCCGCCGAGGGCGCGCGAGTCGGCCGGCTCGCCGCCGCGCTGCTGGCGGGACCGGCACCCCCGGCCAAGGCGTTTCTGGCCCGCGAGGGCGACGCGCTGGTGGGGGCGGTGCTGTTCTCGCCGCTCGCGTTCTCGGACGACCCGCGGCGGGTCCTGCTGCTGTCGCCGATGGCGGTGATGACGGGACGGCAGGGCGAACGGATCGGCCAGCGGCTGCTCGGCGAGGCGCTGGCCAGGCTGGACGCCGAGGGCGTCGACGCGGTGCTGACCTACGGCGACCCGGCGTTCTACCGCCGGCTGGGGTTTCGGCCGCTCGACCCACGCGAGACGTCCCCGCCGTTTCCCTTGTCCATGCCGCAGGGGTGGCTCGGTCGGCCGCCCGGGGCGAGGCGTCGGGCGCATTTCCGCTCTTGCGGGGCACGAGCCGCTGCGCCGCGCCGCTCGCCGATCCCGCGCTCTGGTAGGGCGCCGCGCCGGGGAATAGGGGCCGCGCCGCGGGGGGGCTTGCGTCGGGGGATCGGCCAGAGTGCCGTCCCCGCCGTCAGCGCCGACGGTCAGGCGCGGTTGGCACGACGACCCCTGACGCCGTGGCCGTGACTCCGTGGCCCTGCCCGTGGCCCAACGGCCCGTGGCCCTGACGACGTGGCCCGCAGCCCTGCGGCTGGTGGTCCTGCGGCCCTGCGGCGCATGGCCACGCGTCCGGTGGCCCTGCGGCCTATTGCCACGCGTCCGGTGGCCCTGCGGCCCATTGCCACGCGTCCGGTGGCCCTAGCCGCCCTGCGGCCCGTGGCCCGTGGCGCTACGGCCCAAGGCCCTCCGCCGCCCGGCCGCGCCGGCGCGGCCGGCGTCCGGGGCGCCGTTGGCTCAGAAATGGATCGCCCGCCCGTAGGCGCTCAGCACCGACTCGTGCATCATCTCGCTCAGCGTCGGATGGGCGAAGACGGTGTGCATGAAGTCTTCCTCGGTCAGCTCGGCGGTCTTGCCGATGACGTAGCCCTGGATCAGCTCGGTGACCTCGGCGCCGACCATGTGGGCGCCCAGAAGCTCGCCGGTCTTGGCGTCGAAGACCGTCTTGACCAGGCCCTCGGGCTCACCCAGCGCGATGGCCTTGCCGTTGCCGATGAAGGGGAAGCGGCCGACCTTGACCTCGTGCCCGGCGGCCTTGGCCTTCTCTTCGGTCAGGCCGACCGAGGCCACCTGCGGCTGGCAATAGGTGCAGCCGGGGATGTTGGTGGCCTTGCACGGGTGGGCGTGCTGGCCGGCGATGAGTTCGGCGACCATCACCCCCTCGTGGCTGGCCTTGTGGGCAAGCCACGGCGCGCCCGCCACGTCGCCGATGGCATAGAGCCCCTCGACCCCCGTCCGGCAGTAGTCGTCGGTCACCACATGGGTGCGGTCGACTTTGACGCCCAGCTTTTCCAGCCCCAGCCCCTCGACGTTGCCGACGATCCCCACGGCCGAGATCACCGTGTCGAAATCCCGCGTCTCGGTCTTGCCGCCGGTCTCGATATGGGCGGTCACCGTGCCGCCCTTGCGGTCGAGCTTCTTGACTGTCGCCTTTTCCAGGATCGTCATGCCCTGCTTGACGAACTGCTTCTTGGCGATGCCGCTGATCTCGGCGTCCTCGACCGGCAGCACCCGGTCCATCACCTCGACCACCGTGGTCTCGGCGCCGAGCGTGTTGAAGAACGACGCGAACTCGATCCCGATCGCGCCCGAGCCGATCACCAGCAGCTTTTTCGGCATCCGCTTCGGCACCAGCGCGTGCTTGTAGGTCCAGACCAGATCGCCATCCGCCTCGAGCCCCGGCAACTCGCGCGCCCGCGCCCCGGTGGCGAGGATGATCGCCTTGCCGGTGATCTCGTCGGTGCCCTTGTCGGTCTTGATGCTCAGCTTTCCGGGGGCGGTCAGCGTCGCCTCGCCCATGATCACGGTGACCTTGTTCTTCTTGAGCAGGTGCCCGACGCCGCCCGACAGCTGCTTGGCCACCCCGCGCGAGCGCGCCACCACCGCGTCGAGGTCGAAGCCCACGTCCCCGGCCTTCAGCCCGTAGTCCTTGGCCCGTTCCATCATGTGGAACACTTCAGCCGAGCGCAGCAGCGCCTTGGTCGGGATGCAGCCCCAGTTGAGGCAGATGCCGCCCAGATGCTCGCGTTCGACGCAGGCGACCGACAGCCCGAGCTGCGCGGCGCGGATCGCCGCCACATAGCCGCCGGGTCCGGCGCCGATCACCACCACGTCGAATTGCTGCGCCATCCCATGTCCCCCGTTAACCTGTGGCCGTAACCGTGTGACGTCGGGTCACAATCGCAGGCTCACCCGAGGTCGGCAAGGACCACCTTGCCCGAGACGAGCGCCCCGTAACCGCCCGCGTCGAGCAGCGCCTTCTCGGCCGGCGTCGAGGTGCGGCCGAGCGCCGCGTTCCGCCACGGGAAGCGCCCGAAGGCCGCGATGGCGTCGCGGTGCAGCCGCGCGTGGCGCAGGTTCTCGCCCGGCATCCGCTCGGCGAACAGCGCGATGGCGCGGTCCTGATCGGCCAGCGACTCGCTGTGCTCGAAGGGCAGGTAGAAGAACTGCCGCGCGGGCTCGGGCGTGGCCATGTCGTGACCGGCGGCGATCGCCGCATCGGCGAGACGCAGCGCCAGCGCGTCGGTGGCGAAGGCGCGCGGGTCGCCGCGGAACATGTTGCGCGGGAACTGGTCGGTCAGGATCAGCGCGGCGAGCGCGCCCTCGGGGCCGCGGGCGGCCCAGTCGGGGGCGAGGGTCGCCGCGGCCTCCCACGCGGGGCGGAAACGGTCGCGGATCGTCTGGTCCAGCGAGGTGCTGCGCGCATACCAGCCGTCGGCGCCGACCTCGTCGACCCAGAAGCCGACCACCTCGGCGGGCGACACGTCAGGGGCGGAGATCTCGGGCCGGGGGTCGGGCATGGCGGGTCAGTCCTCGTCGAGCGGGTGGGGCCGCGCGGCCGCCGAGTCGGCGGGCGGCTGGGTGGGCAGCGGCCCGGTGGAATCGCCGGCCTCGGCCAGCGCGGTCTCGACCCCGAAGGGGGTGGCCGCGGGCGAGAGGATGGCGAAGGCCTGGTCCTGCGCGGGCGTCGCGCGCCGCGTCATCCGCCAGCCGGCATAGCCCGACAGGATCGCCAGCAGCACGAGGATATAGACCCAGAACCCGACCGGCCCGATCGCCGACATCAGCCAGCCGGTGACGATCGGCCCGAACACCGACCCGCCGCCGTTGATGAGCAGAAGCCCGGCCGAGGCCGCCGCCATGTCGCGGCTGTCGAGCGAGTCGTTGGTATAGGCGATGAGCAGCGCATAGATCGGGTTGGCTACCCCGCCCAGAAGCGCCGAGGCCGCGAGGTAGCCCCAGATCGACGGCTCGGACAGCACCACGGCCGCGGTGGCGAGCGTCCCGAGGATGGCGAGGCCGGCGATCAGCACCCGCCGGTCCATCCGGTCCGAGAGCCAGCCGACCGGATACTGGGCCAGCAGCCCGCCGACCCAGATCGCCGCCACGAAGGCCGAGATCTCGCGCACGTTCAGCCCCGCGACCGCGCCCCAGACCGCGCCCATCCCCAGCAGCGCCGAGAACACCCCGCCGACGAGGAAGATGCCGACGCAGCCCAAGGGCGAGGTGCGGTAGAGCCGGGCAATGCTCATCGGCGCGATGCTCTCGAACCGCGGCGCCTCGACCTGCGACAGCAGGATCGGGGTGAAGGCCAGCGACACCAGCACCGAGGGGATGACGAAGAGCAGCCAGCCGCCCGGATCGGGGACGTTCATCAGGATCTGGCTGATGACGAGGCCGAACATCTGGACGATGAAATAGACCGACATGGCGCGGCCGCGCGTCTCGTTGCCGGCGCTGGCGTTCATCCAGCTTTCGGCGGTGATGTAGACGCCGCAGAAGCTGAACCCGATCACCAGCCGCAAGAGCACCCAGGCGATCCAGTTGGTGTCGACCGCATAGAGGATCAGCACCGCCGAGATGAGCGAGCCGAGCGCGGCGAAGACCCGGAGGTGGCCGACCCGCTGGATCATCCCCGGCACGATCAGGCTGCCCAGCACGAAGCCGCCGAAATAGGCCGACATGACGACCGACATGAGGTTGGTCGGAATGCCCTCGTGCGCGCCGCGGATGCCGAGCAGCGTGCCCTGCATCCCGTTGCCGACCATGAGCAGCATGACCCCGGCGAGCAGCGGCCAGGTGGATCGCAGGACGCTCAGCATGACGCCTCGGGCAGAAGCAGCGAGGCGTCGCCGTAGCTGAAGAAGCGATAGCGCGCCGCGATGGCGTGGGCGTAGATCGCGCGGATGCGGTCCTGCCCCATCAGCGCCGAGACGAGCATGAGCAGCGTCGATTTCGGCAGGTGGAAGTTGGTCATCAGCCCGTCGGTGACGCGGAAGCGGTAGCCGGGGCGGATGAAGATGTCGGTCGCCCCGTCGAAGGGCCGGATGGTGCCGTCCGCGTCCGCGGCGCTCTCGATCAGCCGCAGGGCGGTGGTGCCGACGGCGATCACCCGCCGCCCCTCGGTCCGGGCGCGGGCGATGGCGGCGGCGGCCTCGGGCGTGACGAGGCCGCGCTCGGCGTGCATCCGGTGCTGCGAGACGTCGTCGGTCTTGACCGGCAGGAAGGTGCCGGCGCCGACGTGGAGCGTGACGTGGACGAACTCGACCCCGTCCTGGGCAAGCTGCGCGAGCAGCGGGGCGTCGAAATGCAGGCTCGCGGTCGGGGCGGCGACGGCGCCCGCGGCGCGGGCCCAGACGGTCTGATAGTCGGTGCGGTCCTGCGCATCGGGTGCCCTCAACGCCGCGATGTAGGGGGGCAGGGGCATGGCGCCGACCTCGGCCAGCGCCGCGTCGAAGGCCGCGCCCGTGGCGTCGAAGGCCAGCGTCGCCTCGCCCTCGGCGATGGCGGCGACGCGGGCCGAGAGGTGGTCGCCGAAGCGGATCACCTCGCCGGGCTTGAGCTTGCGCAGCGGCTTGACCAGCGCCTTCCAGCCGCCCTCGGAGGTGGGCTCGGTCAGCGTGACCTCGATGCGGGCCACGGCGTCGCCCTGGGGCGTCGGGCGGGTGCGGGTGCCCGTGAGCCGCGCCGGGATCACCTTGGTGTCGTTCAGGACCAGCAGATCGCCGGGGCGCAGGAACCCGGGCAGGTCCGCGACCGTCGCGTCGGTGATCCGGTCGCCCTGCGCGACCAGTAGACGGGCGGCGCTGCGCGGGCGCGCTGGCCGTGTGGCGATCAGCCCCTCGGGCAGATCGAAGTCGAAGTCCGACAGGCGGAGAGGGGGCGGATCGGCGGGCTGCATGGCGGTCTTGTCGGCCCGCCGCCGCCCCGGGTCAAGCGGGGGCAGGGCGGGGTCGCGGGAACGTCAGACGGCGGGCGGTTCCGGCGGGGGCGGGCGGTGCCTCTGGCCGTGGGGTGGGGCGGGCAAGGGGGCCCGTCCCGCTTCGGCGCGCGGTGCCGGGGTCCGGGCCGCAGGCCGGGCCGCACGCCTGACCGCGTGCACCCGCACACACGCCGCCCACCCCCCGCGCACCCCTCGCCCTTCCCAACCGCGCGCCGCCTGTCTAAAGACGGCTCACCCGAGCCAGAGGACCTCCGATGAGCCAGCCGCTTCCGCCCCCGGTCGAACCGCAGATCGGCGCCGCGATCGAACCGCAGCCGGGGATCATGGAGATCGCGCTCTACGAGGCCGGGACCGCCACCCTCTCGGGGCGCAGCGACGTGCTGAAGCTCAGCTCGAACGAAAACCCCTTCGGCCCGTCCGAAAAGGCGCGCGAGGCGGTGGCGCGGGCGGCGCACCAGATGCACCGCTACCCCTCGACCGACCACGCCCGGCTGCGCGCCGCCATCGCCGAGGTGCATGGGCTCGACCCCGACCGGATCATCTGCGGCGTGGGCTCGGACGAGATCATCCACTTCCTCTGCCAGGCCTATGCCGGGCCGGGGACCGAGGTGCTGTTCACCGAGCACGGGTTCCTGATGTACCGCATCAGCGCCATGGCCGCGGGCGCCACCCCCGTCGCCGCGCCCGAGCGTGAGCGCGTCACCGACATCGACGCGCTGATCGCCGCGGCGACTCCGGCCACGCGGCTGATCTTCGTCGCCAACCCCAACAACCCGACCGGCACGATGATCGAGCTGGCCGAGCTCGAGCGGCTGGCCGCGGCCGTGCCGCAGGCGATCCTCGTCATCGACGCGGCCTATGCCGAGTATGTGGGCGGCGATTATGACGGCGGGGCCGAGCTCGCCTCGCGGCTGCCCAACGTGGTGATGACGCGGACCTTCTCGAAGCTCTACGGGCTGGGCGGGCTGCGGGTCGGCTGGGGCTACGGGCCGCGCGAGGTCATCGACGTCCTGAACCGCATCCGCGGGCCGTTCAACCTGTCGAACGTGGCGCTGGACGGGGCCGAGGCCGCGGTGCGCGACCGCGCCCACGCCGAGCACGCGCGGGCCGAGAACGCCCGGCTGCGCGGCTGGCTCGCCTCGGCGCTGACCGAGCGGGGGGTGCCCTCGGACCCCTCGCACGCGAACTTCATCCTCGCCCGCTTTGCCGACGCCGCCACCGCCGAGGCCTGCGACGCCAGCCTGCGGGACGAGGGGATCATCGTCCGCCGCGTGGCCAGCTACGGCCTGCCCGCGTGCCTCAGGATCACCGTCGGCGACGAGGCGTCCTGCCGCCGCGTCGCCCATGTCATCGGCCAGTTCATGGCCACCCGTGACGCGGAGACCGCGCCATGAACGCCCGGTTCGAGCGGGTGGCGCTGATCGGGCTGGGGCTGATCGCCGGCTCGATGGCGCACGCGATGCGGGCGGGGGGGCTCGCCGGGCGGATCACCGGCCACGCGCGCTCGGCCGAGACGCGGGCCACGGCGGCCGAGATCGGGCTGGTGGACGAGGTGTTCGACACTGCCGCCGAGGCCGTCGCGGGCGCCGATCTGGTGGTGCTCGCCGTGCCCGTTGGGGCAATGGCCGACGTCGCGGCCGAGATCGCGCCGCATCTGGCGCCGGGGGCCATCGTGACCGACGTGGGGTCGGTCAAGCAGGCGGTGATCGACGCGGTCGGCCCGCACCTGCCCGAGGGGGTGCATTTCATCCCCGGCCACCCGCTCGCGGGGACCGAGCACTCCGGCCCCCGGGCGGGGTTCGCGTCGCTCTTTCGCAACCGTTGGTGGCTGCTGACCCCGCTCGAAGGAACCGACCCGGACGCGCTTTCGCGGCTCGAGGCGCTGATCCGCGCGATGGGCGCGAATGTCGAGGTGATGGAGGCGCCGCACCATGACCTCGTGCTGGCGGTGACGAGCCACGCGCCCCACCTGATCGCCTATACGATGGTCGGCGTCGCGGACCACCTGCGGCGGGTGACCGAGTCCGAGGTGATCCGCTATTCGGCCGCGGGCTTCCGCGACTTCACCCGGATCGCCGCGTCGGACCCGACGATGTGGCGCGACGTGTTCCTGCACAACCGCGAGGCGACGCTGGATATCCTCGGCCGCTTCGCCGAAGAGCTGTTCGTGCTGCAGCGCGCGATCCGCATGGGCGACGGGCAGCATCTGCACGACTATTTCACCCGCACCCGCAACATCCGCCGCGGGATCATCGAGGCCGGCCAGGACACCGCCGCGCCCGACTTCGGCCGCGGGGCCGGGCCGGGCTGAGGCGCGGCCTCAGGGCGCGAACAGCGGCGCCGGGCCGATGGGCATCGGCCCGAGGAAGCTGCGCCCGTCGCGGAAGATCAGGGTGATGCGCAGCGTGCCCTCGGGCGGCGGGGGCGGCGCGGTGATGCCGGCGGGCAGCGTGACCTCGGCGCCCGAGGCCGTGCGCAGCGCGGTGGTGGCGAGCGGCACCACCTGCGCGGGGAGTGCCCCCAGCGCCGCGGCGAGGTCGAGCCAGCCGCGCGGGTCGGGCGTGTCGACGAAGGCCGCGCCCGCGGCGCGCCCCTCGGCATCGGCGGTGACGTGGCCGCTGATCCGCGCGTGGTGCGCGCCCACCTGAAGCCTGACCCCGTCCGAGTTCACGCCGACGAGGCGCGGCGGCGTTTCCTCGCCCGGTTTCAGCGCTCCGGTGAGGTAGAGTTGCGCCGCCCCGTCGATCCCGATCGGCCCCGCCTCGGCCAGCGCCGGCGGCACCGGGCCGAGCGCCGCGGGGACAAGCTGCGTGAGCGTGCCCGCCACGCGATAGCTCGCGCGCGCCGCCTTTGGCGCGTGGCCGCCCATCGGCGTCAGCGTGGCGGTGACGTCCACCCCCTCGGCCAGCGGCGCCCCGTCGAGGGTGACGGCGCTCGCCTTGGCCCCCGCCGCGCCGATCGCCATGCCGTTGCCGGGCGAGACGCGCAGGCTCATCCCGCCGCCGGTCAGCGCGAGCGCGCGGTCGCCGGGCAGGGTCAGCGCGGGGGGCAGGGTGGCGTGAAACGTCGTCGGCGCCGTCGGCGCGGCCCAGAGGTCGAGCGCCGGCAGCGTCGCCGGCCCGGCCTCGGTCGCAAACTTCAGCTCCGCGAGATGCAGCCCGATGCGGTCGATGCGGCGCAGGGGGGTGACGGAGGCGGCCTCGATCTGCGGGTCGTCGGCGATGCGGCGCGCGGCCTCGCGCGCGAGCCAGGTCTCGCCGCCCAGCCACGCCGCGGCCAGCGCCGCCGCGACGACCAGAACCAGAAGGATCAGCCTGCGCATTCGGTCCCCGCCCAGCTTGTCGCCCGTGCCGTGGGGGCGCGCTTGCAACTTTGCCTGCCCGGCCTAACCTGCCGGCAAGCGAAAGGGCAAGGGATGCATCACGGCGGCTGGGTGTTCGGATATGGTTCGTTGATGTGGGCGCCCGAGTTCCCCGTCGCCGAGCAGGTGATCGCGCAGGCCGACGGCTGGCGGCGCAGCTTCTGCCTGCGCTCGATCCAGCATCGCGGCACCGCCGAGGCGCCGGGGCTGGTCCTCGGGCTCGAGGCGCAGCCGGGGCATCTCTGCACGGGCCTCGCGCTCAGGGTCGAGGCGCCGCTCTGGCCCGAGGTCCACGCCGCGCTGCGCGCCCGCGAGCTGGTGACCGAGGCCTACCGCGAGGCGCTGGTGCCGCTCGAACTGGCGGACGGGCGGCGGGTCGAGGCGCTGACCTATGTCATGCGCCCCGAGCACTGGCAGTACTGCGGCGGGCTGGGGATCGAGGAACAGGCGCGGATCATCGCCTCGGCCCACGGCGGGCGGGGGCCGAACGCCGAGTATCTGTTCAACACCGCCGCGCATCTGGACGAGCTGGGCATCCCCGACGACGACATCGCGGCGCTGGCGGCGCAGGTGCGCGCGCTGACCGCTCAGCGCGGGTCGATGAGCGCGTAAGGGTCGGGGAACGCCGCGAGATAGTCGAGCATCGGCCCCGCCGCGCGCCACTGGCGCAAGAGCGCGCGGCCGAGCGTCCGGCGGTCGGGCCAGGCGCGGCGCGTGAGGTCGGGGGCGGCCAGCCCCGGCGGCAGCCCGGCATAGGCGGCGCGGTAGCGCATCGGCACGATGCCGGCCGCGGCGGCGAGCCAGGGCTTCGCCGGGCCGATGAAATGGACGAGGCAGGGGTCCGCCATGGCGGTCAGGTGCGCCGAGGCCCAGGTGAACTGCCAGTTCCAGAGCGGGCTCATCTCGGTCCAGTCGCCGTTCAGCACCCCGTTCAGCAGCGCCTGGTCGCGCCCGATCCCGGCGAGGTGGCTGCGGGCAAAGGCGGCGCAACGCGCCGACAGGTCGGCCGCGGCCCAGGCGTCGGTGTCGATCATCACGACGCCCGCGTTGAAGTAGGGCGCGGCGGGGCGGCCGAGCTGCTGCTGGTCCGGGGTCCGCTTGCCGGGATTGCGCCACTGGCGGTTGTCGCGCACCGCCGCCACCGCCCGCCCGCGCAGGTCGGCGGCGAGCAGCGGCGTCGGATCGCCGCGCTCGAGCAGGATGTCGGCGTCCAGTACGAGGATGCGCCGCCAGCGCCCGGCCAGCGCGCGGGCGAGGAAGATCTCCATATAGGTGGCGAGCGAGCGGCGGGCGTCGAGCGGCAGCGACTGCGCGAGCCCCGCGTCCTGCGCCGCGACATGGCCGATCCCTGCCGCGGCGAGCGCAGGCGGCAGGGCGAGCGGTTCGGGCGAGCCGATCAGCACGTCGAACCCCCGCCCCTCGACCGCCGCGAGTTGGGCCGCGAGCACCCCCGCATAGGGCAGGTAGGCGCCGTCGCAGGCGACGATCACCGCGGCGTCGGCGGTCTGGCGAAAGCCGGGGGAGAGGGTCGGGTCCATTCCGCTGAACATCCCCGGCCGGGGCGAATTGGCAACCCCTCACCCGCGGGGAGGGGGGAATGCAAAGGGGCCGGCAGATCGCTCTGCCGGCCCGCGCCGCCTGGCGCGGGGAGGAGCGCGCGGCGACGGGTTCCTCGCTAGGGGTCTGCACCCCCAAGGTGAGGGGGCGGACCTGCGCGAGAGGGGAACCGACCGGCGCAGTAGCGCCGGTCCGGTTGGCGTCACTTGGCCCAGCTGCCTTCGCCGATCCAGCGCAGCGCAGTCAGCGACGGCATGAACATGTATTCGCCCCCCGCCATGCGGTTGAACGTGGTCACGCCGTTGATGCGCTTGCGGGCGGGTTCCTCGGGGATGGTGAACTGCCCCGGCTCGGGATGCAGGCCCACGATCGGGTCGCGCTCTTCCCCGAGGTCGATGAAGTTGCCGCGGTTGATCCACTCCTGCTGCATGAACTCGATCGTGTCGAAGGCGCGGGCGCTGATGAAGATGAAGAAGATGCCGCGATCCTCGGCCGCGTCGTCGGCGGCGGTCACGTCCGGCGTCCACTTCGGCCCGAAGGTCGACGAGCGGCGGATGATGCGCTTGATCTTCACGTCGGTGAGGATCGTCATCTGCCCGTCGCGCGGGTTCATCCGGCGCATGTGGCTCGACATCGGGCACATCAGGCCCTTCTGGTCGTTCGAGAAGTCGAAGTCGTTGTTGCGCGCGGGATCGTCGCCCAGCTCCTTGTCCTCGTGCTCGGGCGACAGCACCAGCGGCGCGCCCGACTGCCAGCGGCCGAACATCTTGGCGGCCAGCAGGTGCTGGGCGTCGGCGCCCTCGGCGTGCGACTTGACGAAGTCATTGAACGCGCCGACCCGGCTGATGAACTTGCGCAGCACGACATAGCTGCCGTTGCGGCCGAGATCGGCCGGCTCGGGCATCCCCAGCGGGCTGCCGGTCTCGCTGTTCTCGCCCAGGATGAACTCGCCCGGCGCGATCGCCTCCTGGTCGCCGGGCCACGGGTCGACGCCGCTGCCCTTGATGTCGGGCTGGGCGATCGAGTCGCGGAAGCCGAAGGGGTTCTTGGCCTCTTCGTCGGCCGCGAACTCGTGCGTGCCGAGGAGCGTCACGCCGCTCGACTTATCGAGCTCGCCCTTCGCCTTCTCCACCGCCTTGTCGAGCGCCGCCTTGTCCACGGCGTAGATCGTCAGGGCGATGTGGCAATGCCCCTCGCGGAAGGCCTCGTCCCAGTGCTCGGGGGCGTTCTCGTCGAAGTCGCGCAGGATGTCGGCGCGGGCCGCCATGCCCTGCTGGAAGGGCAGCGGAAAGGTCTTCAGCGTGTCCTCGGGCAGGCCGAGCGCCTTGAGGCCCGCGTGGCTGATCGCCACGCCGGTCCAGGCGTCGAGGTCGTCGTGGAACCCGTCGGCCGAGGGGATGTGCGGCGCGAGGCGCGCGATCAGGTCGCGCCCCCCTTCGGCCTCATCGACATGCAGCATCGCGTGGACGCCGCAATAGGGCTCGGGCCGGTTGCGCAGGATCAGCGCCTGGATGTCGTCCAGCTGCAGGTCAACCTTGTCGCGCGAGAACCGCTGCTTGATGCGGGAAAGTAGCGCCATCTCAGTAGTCCACCGGCTCGGGCTTGGCGATCTCGTCGGTCAGCTTCTTCATCGCCGCCCGGGTCGTGTCGTCCACGTCCGCGTTCTTGTTCATCGTGTCGAGGAACTCGTTCAGCGCGTGCTCGGTGCGCTGATAGCGACGCACGTCCACGACGGTGACCTGCGGGTTGGCCACGAACCAGCCCGAGGCGTCGATCTGGTGATCGGCGATGAAGTCCTTGACCTCGGGGCTGTCGATGCCCGGCCAGCCCTCGACGTTCTGGAACAGCAGGTCCATCAGTTCGGGGATCTTGGTGGCGAAGTCGTTGATGTAGGCGTCCCAGTCGCCGTCATAGGTGGTGGCGAACAGGATCTTGGTGTCGTTGTCGAGGAACACGAACCGCATGTCGTGCAGCGTCGAGACGCGCTGCGCACCGTCCATGTTGCCGTTCGTCAGGTTGAAGATGCGGCGCAGGCGGTCGGCGCCGCCGGGCTTGAGGTCGGCGATGGCGGTCAGCTCGGACACGTTGCCCGACTGCATCCCGGCGCGGCCGGCGCTCTGGGCGGTGCCCTTGAGGTCGGGGTTGTGCTTGCGGATGATCGCCTCGAGCGCGATCTTCGCCAGCGTCGGGGCGTCGGTCGCGACCTCCTCGATCCGGCGACGGATCTCGGCCAGCTTGCTTTCGTCCTCGAGGCGGGGGTCGCCGCCGGTCTCGCGCAGTTTCTCGGCCATGGCTGTTGTCCTTTCTCTGATCGGGTGAGGGGGGGGAGGGGAGGGGGGTCAGGCGGGGATGTCGGCGGCCGACGCGGGCTCGGTCCGCGTGACGGCGTTCAGCCGGTGGCGGCGGTCCGACGAGACGTCATAGACGGTGCGCCGGATGCGCATGATTGAGCCGAGCGGCTGGTGTGCGGTGATCCCCTGCCACGGGTTGAAGGACAGCACGTCGTCGGCATAGACGCGCCGCGCGTCGCTGAAGCTGTCCTGCGGGGCGAAGCGGACGGTGCCGATCACCTGCTGGGGGGATTTCTCCTCGTCCCAGAGGATCGCGGCATCCTCGACCGGCATCTCGTCCAGATCGGTGCAGAGCTGCACGCGCAGGTCATAGACGGCTTCGTTGTCGCGGAAGAAGTCGCGCACGACCTCTTCGATGCGGGAATAGGACATGTCCTCGATCGGCTGGCCGGTCAGCGCGCGGACGTTCTCGGACCGCGGCGCGAGCGAGACCTTGCCGATATAGTCGCCAAAGCGCAGCGCGCCCTGGGTGAAGAACGTCTCGCCCAGCAGGTTGTCGTTCGAGAGCGCAAGGCCTTGGAGCGTCACGCCCGGCGTGGCGCCGACGGCCTCGATCGCGTTCTCGAGCCCGCGGGCCACCGCGGCGCCGAAGCGCTGCACCCGCTCGGGCGCCTGGGCGCGCTTTTCGAGCAGGCCCAGCATCTGCTTGTATTTCGGGATGTCGCCGAAGGGCAGCACCGGCAGGTTCACCATCAGGAAGTCCTGCGAGTGGCTGTCGTCGCGCTTGAGCAGACGGTTGCCCTCGACCCCCATGATCTTCAGCGCGAAGCCGCGCGGCTGGGGGATCTCGTCGCTGTGGATGTCGCCGGGGGCCGACGAGATCCGCGCCACCACGTCATACTCGCCGGGTTGGGCGAAGACGCCCTGGCGCAGATGCGCGGGCAGGTCGGCGGGGATGGTCAGCGTGCCGGTCAGGACGCCGTGGCTTTTGGCGTGGGCGTCGCGGATGGCGTGCCGGTGACGCTCGAACGCCTCAAGGTTCGTCTCGGACATCTGGTCGGTGATCTCGGCGATGAGGCGCGCCTCGTCCTCGACCGGGACTTCGACCTCGGGGGAATAGCGGACGTAGTTGTCGGTCATCGGGCGATCCTTTCGGCAGGTCGGTTCAGGGGCGGTTCGGGGGGCGGTTCGGTGTGCCTGAAGCAGATATCGGGTCTGGGGTTTGAGATATCAAGTGACATCCGAGATTCCGCAGCGTCAATTGGGATATCAGTTGAAATCTGAATTACTAGTGTTATCTATGGAACGCAGGAACGGCCTGTTCGGTTCAAGTTCCGGACTGCGAATCTGAAAAAGAGGACACGTCATGCGAAATCCCGCCTATCCCCATGCACCGCGCCCCGTGGACCATCAGCCCGACGCCACCGCCGGCTACTGGCACCACAGCAAGCAGAACACCCTGCCCCAGCCGGACATGATCGGCACCTACCAGCGCCACAAGCCGTTCGCGCCCGAGGGGGTGACGGACCGCAAGGCGCTGATCATCGGCGGCGGCATCGCCGGGCTCGCGGCCGCGTTCTACCTGATCCGCGACGGCCACATGCCGGGGGCCAACATCACCGTCTACGACGCGCTGCCCGTCTCGGGCGGGTCGATGGACGGGGCCGGCAACCCCGAGGACGGCTACATCGTCCGCGGCGGCCGCGAGATGAACTGGAACTACGACCAGCTGTGGGACATGCTGCAGGACGTGCAGGCGCTGGAACTGCCCGAGGGCTACAGCGTCCTTGACGAATATCGCATGGTCAACGACGCCGACCCGAACTGGTCCAAGGCGCGGCTCATGCACAAGCAGGGCCAGATCCGCGACTTCTCGACGCTCGGGCTGACCAAGCCGCAGCAGTGGGAACTCGTCCGGCTGATGCTGGCCCGGAAAGAGGACCTGGACGACCTCACCATCGAGGACTGGTTCAGCGAGGGCTTCCTGCAGTCGAACTTCTGGTTCCTATGGCGCTCGATGTTCGCCTTCGAGAACTGGCAGAGCCTGCTCGAGATGAAGCTCTACGTGCACCGCTTCGTCGACTCGATCGACGGGCTGACCGACATGTCGGCGCTGGTGTTTCCGAAGTACAACCAGAACGACGGCTTCATCAAACCGCTGGTCCGCCACCTCAAGGACCGCGGCGTGACGTTCCGCTTCGGCACCCGCGTCACCGACATGAGCTTCGACGAAAAGGACGGCGCCCGCACCGTCACCGCCCTGCACGCGGTCGTGGACGGCACCCCGCAGGAGATCGCGGTCGGCCCCCGCGACCTCGTCTTCGCGCTGCCCGGCTCGATCACCGAGGGCACGAGCTACGGCGACATGGACACCGCCCCGCCCCGCATCCGCTTCGAGGGCGAGCCGGGGCCCGAGAGTGACTGGACGCTGTGGCGCAACCTCGCCGCCAAGTCGCCGGTCTTCGGCAAGCCGGAGAAATTCTACAGCCAGCCCGACCGCTCGATGTGGGAATCCGCGACGCTGACCTGCAAGCCGTCGGCGCTGACCGAGCGGCTGGCCGACCTGTCGGTCAACGACCCCTATTCGGGCCGCACCGCGACCGGCGGGATCATCACCTTCACCGACTCGTCCTGGGTGCTCAGCGTCACCATCAACCGCCAGCCGCATTTCCCCGACCAGCCCAAGGACACGCTGGTGGTCTGGGTCTATGCGCTGCTGATGGACAAGCCCGGCGACAAGGTGAAGAAGACCATGCCCGAGTGCACGGGGCGAGAGATCCTGTCCGAGCTCTGCCACCACCTCGGCATCCCGCAGTCGCAGCTCGACGGCATCGTCCAGCAGACCAAGGTGCGGCTGGCGCTGATGCCCTACATCACCGCGCAATTCATGCCGCGCGCCAGGGGCGACCGGCCCGAGATCGTGCCCGAGGGCTGCACCAACCTCGCGCTGCTGGGGCAGTTCGTGGAGACCCGCAACGACGTCGTGTTCACGGTGGAAAGCTCGGTCCGCACCGGCCGGATCGCGGCCTATACGCTGCTCGACCTGCCCAAGCAGGTGCCGGACCTCAGCCCGACGCAGTACGACATCCGCAACCTGCTCAAGGCGGCGCGGGCGCTCAACAGCAACCAGCCCTTCCCGGGCGAGCGGCTGCTGCACAAGCTGCTGGGCAACACCTATTATGCCCATATCCTGCCGCCGCTGCCCGAGCATGACGACGGCGGGCCGATCGGGGCGGATGCAAGTCTGTTGATCCGCGGCGGTGGTCAGGCCATTACCGGAGTGGTGCGGCGCCTCGCGGCGACGCTCAGCCCGCAGCAGAAGGATGACCGTCGCACATGACCCAGCTGCCGCAGCGCCGCAGCCGCGCCCAGATGCAAGAGGAAACCCGGTCCCGCCTGATCGAGGCCGCCAATGACATCATCGCCGAAGGCGGTGTGGCGGCCGCCTCGATCCGCGGCGTGTGCGAGCGGGCCGGGTTCTCGCAGGGCGCGTTCTATTCCAACTTCGCCGACAAGGAGGAGTTGTTGCTGGCGCTGCTCGAGCAGCAGATGCACGCCGCCATCCGCGAGATCGAGGATCTGATGGCGCGGATGGTCGGCGGCTCGCTGGACGAGGACCTGTCGTTGCTGGCCGCCCGGCTGCAGGAGCTGGGCGACCAGCCGGTCCCGGCCCGGCTGACCATCGAGCTTTACCTCCACGCCCGCCGCGACCCGAACTTCGCCGCCCATCTCGACCGGCTGCGGGCCGCCTATCACACCGACTTCGCGCGCCTGCTCGACGGGCTCGCGGCGCGGCACGGGGTGAAGTGGCAGGTTCCGCCGCTGCATCTGTCGCAGATGCTGCACACGCTCTGGACGGGGTATGTCGTCCAGTCGCCGAACGACCGCCCGAGCCTCGCTGACGCGCTGAACATCATCTGCCACGCCACCATCGACTTCCCGCAGGACGACTGACGGACATCGTGCGGGCGGTCATGCCACGGGGACCGGTGGGGTCAGCTGCGCTGCCAGAAAATCGACGAGTGCCCGCAGTTTCGCCGGCATCGGCGTGACTGGCGGCCAGACCGCCATGACCGGCAACGGCCGCGTCTCGGCGTCAGGCAACAGTTCGACCAGCCGACCCGCGGCGAGCGCGGGACCGACGATGAACCCCGGCAAGAGAGCGATCCCCAGCCCGGCTTCCGCCATCGCCGTCATCGCTTCGCCGTTGTTCATCACTAGCCGCGAGGTGATCCGGGGAGAGACCCAGCGTCCGGCCTGCCGGAATTGCCACAGCGCCGAGTCCGCGAGGTGGGTGTAGCCGATCACCGGATGCTCGCTCAGGTCCGAGAGTTTCTCGGGCCGGCCGTGCCGGGCGACATAGGCGGGGCTCGCCACGACGATCTGGCGTTCCTCGCAGAGCTTTCGACCGATAAGCGCGCTGTCGCGGTCTCCGCCGATGCGGATGCCGAGATCGAAGCCCTCGCGGGCAAGGTCGCGGGCGCGATCGTCAAAGTCGATCCGCAGGCTCACCCCCGGATGCGCCGCGGCAAAGCGGGCGAGAACCGGGGCGAGGTGGACCGTGCCGAAGCTCATCGGCGCCGAGATGGCGAGGCTGCCAGTCAGCGCCCCGTCCTGGCCGCCCCATGCCGCACTCTCGGTGGCCGCTGTCAGTTCGGCCAGCGCCGGGCGCACCCGCTCGGCCAACCGCAGCGCCGCCTCGGTCGGGATGATCCGCCCGGCATTGCGACGAAAGAGCGCGGCGCCGATGGCGGCCTCGAAGTCGCCGATGCGGGTCGAAACCACGGATTTGGACAGGTTCTGCCGCGCCGCCGCCGCCGTGACGGTGCCGGTTTCCAGCACGGTGAGGAAGGTCTCGATCTGGTTCAGGTCATAGCGCATGGGGCATCATGGTTGCTTCGGCGGCCGTTCGCAATGACCGAACGCGGCGTCCGGCGCGGTCCTGTTGGCGTTCGC
Organism: Paracoccus panacisoli; assembly: GCF_042435015.1. Taxonomy (NCBI): domain Bacteria; kingdom Pseudomonadati; phylum Pseudomonadota; class Alphaproteobacteria; order Rhodobacterales; family Paracoccaceae; genus Paracoccus; species Paracoccus panacisoli. The sequence continues at coordinate 50,651 of NZ_JBHMQU010000046.1, forward strand.
CGTCGCCAGGCGCATCTTGCATGCGAGCATTTGTGAGGGAGGCCAGCATGGACCTGACCGGCATTCACCACCTGACGGCGATCACCGCCGACGCGCCCGGCAACAACCGGTTCTATACCGGCACGCTGGGGATGCGGCGGGTCAAGAAGACCGTCAACCAGGACGACACCTCGGCCTATCACCTGTTCTTCGCCGACGGCGCGGGTAGCCCCGGCACCGACCTCACGTTCTTCGACTGGCCGGCGGCGCCCGAGCGGCGCGGCACCCGCTCGATCAGCCGCACCGGCCTCAGGGTGGCCGAGGCGAGCCTCGACTACTGGGCGGCGCGCTTGGGCGAGGCGGGGCTGACGCGGGGCGCGCCAGGCACCACCGACGGCCGCGCCACGCTCGACTTCGAGGACCCCGAGGGGCAGCGCTTCCGCCTGACCGCCGATACCACCGGCACCCCCCGCCCGTGGGAGCGGAGCCCGGTCCCGGCCGAGCACCAGATCCGGGGGCTCGGGCCTATCACCATCTCGGTGCCCGAACTGGCCCCCACCGAGGCGGTGCTGACCCGCGTGATGAACATGCGCCGGGTGCGCGACTATCCCGGCCCGGACGGGCAGGTGCACGTGTTCGAGATGGGCGATGGCGGCCCGTCCGCGGAACTGCACGTCGCCGTCGAGCCTGACCTGCCCACGGCGCGGCAGGGCGCGGGCGGGGTGCATCACGTGGCCTTCCGCGTCCCCGATGTCGCGGCGATCCACGACTGGACCCAGCGGCTGCGCGATTTCCGCATCCCGAACTCGGACGAGGTCGAGCGCTACTACTTCCGCAGCCTCTATTTCCGCGAGCCCGGCGGCAACCGGTTCGAGATCGCCACCGACGGCCCCGGCTTCGCGGTGGACGAGCCGTTCGAGACGATGGGCGAGGCGCTGTCGCTGCCGCCGTTCCTCGAGCCGCAGCGGGCCCGGATCGAGGCCGGTCTGCGGCCGATCGACTGACCCTCGACCCAGCGATGAACCGTGGCACCACACCCAGCGAACCCGCCGGCTCTGCGCCGGCGGGTTTGTCGTTGAAGGGCGCCCCGCGGGCCGCCATAACTTTGTTTAAGTCGGATCGGAGAGTGCGATGGCGGTAGCAGGCTTGGGTCCGGTGATCGGACCGGCAGTCGTCCTCATGGGGGCCGCCGTCATCGCGGTGCCGCTGTTCCGGCGCCTCGGCCTCGGGTCGGTGCTGGGGTATTTCGCCGCCGGCGCGCTCGTCGGCCCGTCGCTGCTCGGCCTCTTCACCGACCCCGAGACGATCCTGCACTTCGCCGAACTCGGCGTGGTGATGTTCCTCTTCATCATCGGGCTCGAGCTGCGGCCGCAGAAGCTCTGGACGATGCGCGGGCAGATCTTCGGCCTCGGGCTGGCGCAGGTCTCGCTCGCGGTCGCGCTGCTCACGGCCGCCGGGATGCTGCTCTTCGGCCTGCCCTTGGTGACGGCCTTCGTCGCCGGGGCGGGCTTCGTGCTGTCCTCGACCGCCGTCATCATGTCCACGCTGCAGGACCGGGGCGAGATCGCCAGCGCCGAAGGTCAGAAGGCGGTGTCGATCCTGCTGTTCGAGGATCTGCTGATCGTCCCGCTGCTGGCCATCGTGGCGGTCCTCGCGCCGGGCGGCGAGGCGGAAGGCGGGGCCATGGCGGTCCTGCTGCCGCTGGCCGGCCTGGCCGCGCTGCTGGTGGTCGGACGCTGGTTGCTCGACCCGTTCTTCGGGCTGCTCGCTCGCGCCCGCTCGCGCGAGGTGCTGACGGCGGGCGCGCTGCTCGTGGTGCTGGGCGCGGCCTTGCTGATGGAGACGGTGGGCCTCTCGATGGCGATGGGCGCGTTCCTCGCCGGGGTCATGCTCTCCGGCTCGAGCTATCGCCACCAGATCGAGACCGACATCGAGCCGTTCCGCGGCCTCCTCATGGGGCTTTTCTTCCTCGCGGTGGGGATGTCGCTCGACCTGCGGGTGGTCGCGGCGGAATGGCCGCTGCTGTTCGCCATGCTCGCCGCCTACGTGGTGGTCAAGGCCATCGCCATCTACACCGTGGCGAGGGTCTTCGGCAGCTCCAACATCGCCGCGCTCAAGCGCACCGCCATGTTCGCGCAAGGGGGCGAGTTCGCCTTCGTGCTCTACAGCGCCGCCGCCTCGGGCGGCGTGATCGACGCGCGCGAGAACGCCATCTTCGGCTCGGTCGTGATCCTGTCCATGGCGTTCACGCCGCTAATCCTGATCGCCGCCGACCGGCTGCTGCGCCGCGACGCCTCGATGGAGGGGGTGGAGCGCGCCCACAACCTGCAGGGCCAGGCGCTGGTCATCGGCTTCGGCCGCTTCGGGCAGATCGCCCTGCAGATGCTGCTGGCGCGGGGGGCGCCGGCGTCGATCATCGACACCGACCCGGACCGCATCCGCGAGGCCGAGCGCTGGGCCTTCAAGGTCTATTTCGGCGACGGCAGCCGGCTGGACGTCCTGCACCACTCGGGCGCCGAGGATGCCGAGGTGATCATGGTCTGCGTGGACGACCCCAAGGTGGCGACCCGCATCGTCGAGCTGGTGCGCCACGAGTTCCCGCAGGCCAAGCTGCTGGTGCGCGCCTATGACCGCAGCCACGCGGTCGAGCTGATCCACGCGGGCGTCGACTACCAGATCCGCGAGACGGTCGAGTCGGCCTATCTGATGGGCGCCCAGGGCCTGCGCGCGCTCGGCTGTTCCGAGGCGGTCGTCAGTGAGACGCTGCAGGACATCCGGTCGCGCGACAACGAGCGGCTGGGCCAGCAGGTCCAGAACGGCGCCATGGCCGGGCGCGACCGCCTGTATCAGACGCTCACCCCCGAACCTCTGGTCAAAGCGAAAAAGGACACTGCATGACGACGATCCTCGGTCTTTCCGGCAGCCTGCGCCGGGCGTCGTTCAATGCCGGCCTCTTGCGCGCCGCGGTCGAGCTGGCGCCCTCCGGCGTCACGATCGAAGTCGGCGACATCCGCGACGTGCCGCTCTACGATGCCGACGAAGAGGCGAAGTCGGGCCTGCCGCCAGCGGTCGAGCGGCTTCAGCAGCAGCTTGCCGCCGCCGACGGGCTGCTGCTGGCCACGCCGGAATACAACAACGGCATCCCCGGCGTCTTCAAGAACACCATCGACTGGATGTCCCGCGGCGAGGGGCTGCGGCTCTTCAAGGGCAAGCCGGTCGCGGTGATGGGCACCTCGCCCGGCGGGTTCGGCACGATCCTGTCGCAGAACCACTGGCTGCCGGTGCTGCGCTACCTTCGCTGCTCGATCCGCGCCGAGGGGCGGCTGATCGTCTCGCGCGCCGGTGCCGTCTTCGACGACGAGGGCAACCTGCACGACGAGAAGACCCGCGAGCTGGTCCGTGAGTTCGTGGCCGAGTTCGCCGACACGCTCTGAGACAAGCAAAGGCCCGGCGCGGCGGCCGGGCCTTTTTCGATTTTGCTCGGCTCAGGCCCCGGTCACTTCGCCGGGCCGGCACCGAAGATGAAGGCCGAGAAGGTGGGCGAGCCGAAGGCGAGGTCGCGCCCGGTCACGAACCCGTCGCCGTCGGGATCCGAGTTCTTGAACTCTTCATCCGCCGTGGCCAGCACCTCGTCGCGGGTCGCGATCTTGTCGCCGTTCGCGTCCCAGTAGGCGAAGATCTCCTGCTTCATCGAGGTGAAGTCCTCGGACTTGCCGTTCAGCTCGGCGACGTAGCTGAAGCCGGGGTCCCAGGCCATGAACTCGGGCTCGTCCACCTGCCCGTCGTTGTTGCTGTCCATCGAGGCCCAGACGAGCCGGGTGAACTCGCGGAACTCGTCGCGGTCGATCTTGTCGTCGTTGTTGGTGTCGAAGGACGCGGCGATGCGGCGCATCACGTCGATCTCTTCGGGAAAGTTCTGCGCGGCCAGCGGGGCGGCCAGCGCGACAACGAGCGCCAGTCCGGTGAGCGTGGTCGGCGTCAGCTTCGAAGCCTTCATGTCATTCTCCTCCTCGATGGTGCGGCCCGGCAGGGCCACGGTGTGGTCTTGGCATCGTCCCGGCGCGGCGGCCGCGCAGCCGCCGTGCCGCGTTCTTCCCAGGTTCAGATCTTGCCGTCCTTCATCAGGCCGAAGCGCTTGGGGAAGTACCGCTGCAGGACCTCGCGGAACTTGGGCGAGTCCGGGCGGGCCCAGTTGCGCATCAGCTCGGAGCCGAACTGGATCGCGGTGATCGGCGTGGCCCCGGCCTGCCGCATCCGCTCGATCGCGGCGTGGTGGGCCACCGGCGAGATGCCGCCCACGGCGTCCTCGACCGGGTAGCAGTGCAGCCCCTCGGCCTGCATGTCGATCACCGGGAAGGTCAGGCACACCTCGGTCCAGAGCCCCGCGATGACGATGTTCTTGCGCCCGGTGGCGAGCATGGCGTTGCGGAAGTCCTCGTCCTCCCACGCGTTGACGCCGCTGCGGTCGATTTCCTCGACGTCGGGCAGCTCGGCCAGGATTTCCTCGGCGGTGCCGGTGTTCACACCCATGTCCACGCCGACCGTCGAGACGATCACCGGCACGTCATAGGCACGCGCGAACTTGCAGAGCGCGATGACATTGAGGTTGATCTCCTCGGCCGAGGACGAGGTCACGGTGCGGTACTGCTCGGGCTGATAGTCGATTAGCGCGATGGCGCAGTTCTGCGGCGTGAGCAGCCGGTCGGAGGTCTGGTCGCGGATGGGTTCGGGCTGGGTCTTGGGCATGGGGTCCTCCCTCAGGGGTCTTCGCCGGGTTTGGTGGTGAACAGGTCGGCCCATTCGGGGTGGCGGGCATACTGGGCGCGCACGTAGGGGCAGACCGGGATGATGCGGAACGCGTTGGCCCGCGCGTCCTCGAGCATGAAGTCGAGCAGGGCCTTGGCCACCCCCTTCCCGCCCATGGCGTCGGGCACCCCGGTGTGGTCGGCGCTGATCACGCCGTCGCCCCGGTGGGTGAAGGTGATCTCGCCCTCGGCGTCGATGCCGTCGATGCGGGCGACGTAGCGGCCGTGCCGGCCCCCGCCGTCTTCCTTGGTGATGGTGATGTCGCTCATCGTCTCAGAACTCCCTCTTGAGGATCGTGCGGTCGATGGACAGCGGCCCCGCGCCCCAGGCGGCGAGCAGCAGCGCCGCCACCGTCCAGATCGCCGAGAGGCCCTCGGCCTTGAACTGGACCATGTACAGGAAGGTGGCCCCTCCATCGGCGCCGAGGTTGCGCAGTCCGTCGGCGGTGAAGAGCGATGCCTGCCCGGGCAGGGCCGCGATCCCCTCGGGCGTCAGCAGGGCGGTGCCGTAGGGGTGGGTGACGTGGAACCAGTAGGTGACGGCGAGCATCACGCCGTTCGCCAGCGCCGCCGGTCGGGTGAGGAACCCGACAAGGATCATCAGCCCCCCGACGAACTGCAGCACCGCGAGCACCGCCGACCACAGCCAGCCGGGATACATCCCGATGCTTTCGGTGAACCCCGCCATGGCGAAGGGGGCGGTGATCTTGGGCCAGCCCTCGACGATCAGCAGCGCGCCGACCAGCACCCGCAACCCGAGATGGGCGAGCGGCTGTGCCACGCGATCGTAGAACGGCCCGAGGCCGGGCAGGATCAGCGGCGTGTCGGAGTCTCTCATGTGTTCCCCCTCTGACGCAAAGGGGCGGCCCCTGCGGACCGCCCCTTGGTTCTCAAGCCGCGCGCGCCGTCATGGTCGCCTTGGCCCACCATGCAAGCTCGTCGAGCATAGCGTTCAGCGAGGGCGCCAGCACCTGCTCAACCTCGGCCATCTCGGCGTTCTGCCCGATCGGCGAGGTCTTGAAGAACTCGCCGCCGCCCAGGTGCACCGCGTTGCGCAGCGGGACCATCTGCAGCTCGATCCCGATGCCACGCAGATGTTCGACCGCGCGGGCGGCCCCCACGCCGCCATAGCCGAGCGCGGCCATCGGCTTGCGGTTCCATTCGGTGTAAGCTTGGTCCAGCGCGTTCTTCAGCGACCCCGAGATCGAGTGATTGTACTCGGCCGTCACGAAGATGTAGCCGTCAAACTCGCCCACCTTCTTCTGCCACGCGACCGCGCGGGGGTCGCTCGACGGCACCCAGGCATTCGACGCCACCTCGTCGAAGAGCGGAAGGTCGAAGTCGCGCAGGTCCACGAGTTCGAACGTCATGTCGTCGCGTTGCTGCGCCTTTTCGAGCAGCCAGTTGGCGGGCTTGTCAGCAAACCGGCTCTGGCGGGTCGATCCGATGATGATGGCGATGTTTGGCTTGGTCATTTCAAGTCGTCCTGATTTCGTCCGGGGCACGTGGTGTGCCCAGCTTCGCAACTTCAAGTGACCCTTTCCGGCGTTCGGGACTAGCCTCTATCAAAAGAAAGCCGCGTTCGGCTGACACGAACAAGACATCTCTTGCTCGAATCTTGCAAGCCCCCAACTCTCTGACCCAGAGCGCGGGGCTTTCCCCGCCGGTTAGGAGCACGAAGATGCGCAAGATCGTTGACACCACCACTGCACCGCGCGGCCATTGGGTCGGCGACGGCTTTCCCGTCCGCTCGCTCTTCTCGCATATGTCGGGCCGGTCCGAGACCACGCCCTTCCTGATGCTCGATTACGGCGGGCCGCATCATTTCGAACCCGCGACGCGCCCGCGCGGGGTCGACGTCCACCCGCACAAGGGCTTCGAGACCGTCACCATCGTCTACGAGGGCGAGGTCGAGCACGGCGACTCGACGGGCCGCGGCGGCGTCATCGGGCGCGGCGACGTGCAGTGGATGACGGCGGGCGAGGGGATCCTGCACAAGGAGTTCCACAGCCACGACTACACCGCCAAGGGCGGGATGTTCGAGATGGTCCAGCTGTGGGTGAACCTGCGCGGCCAGGACAAGTCCGCGGCGCCGGGGTATCAGAGCATCACCGACGCGCAGATCCCGGCGGTCGATCTGCCCGATGGGGCGGGGCGCGTCCGGGTCATCGCCGGCAGCTACGGCGACGCCAAGGGGCCGGCCTCGACCTTCACGCCGATGGACGTGCTGGACCTGCAGCTGAACGCCGGGGCGACGACGACGCTGACCCCGCCCGAAGGCTGGAACGTGCTGGTCGTCGCGCTGTCGGGCGAGGTCACGGTGAATGCCGAGGCCAAGCTCACCGGCCCCGCCGTGGCGCGCCTCTCGCGCGAGGGCGGCGGCGTGGTGATCGAGGCCGCGAGCGACGCCAAGCTGCTGTTCCTCGCCGGTGAGCCGATCGACGAGCCGATCGCCGCCTACGGCCCCTTCGTGATGAACACCGAGGGCGAGATCCGGCAGGCGATCCAGGACTTCAACGCCGGAAAGTTCGGGCGTCTGTAAGCGCGCCGGGCGGCGGGGCGACCCGCCGCCCGCCCTTGCAAGGAGTGTCACATGGACCAAGACATCACGCTGGGCAGCCGCACGGGCCTGCCCGAAGACCTGCTGTTTTTGACGCGCAAGCACCCGCGCGGCACCTGGCGGGGGCAATCGGCGCTCGCCGGGACGGCCGAGATCTGGCTCGCCAACCACGATTACTTCCGCGCCATCACCGCGAAGATCGCCGAACAGTTGACGCGGCTGCGCGAGGACGGCGAGACGACCTATGACAGCGCCCCGGGCCTGCGGCGCCACATCGGCAGCCTGCTGGGCAGTCTCGACGGCCACCACCGGATCGAGGACCACCATTACTTCCCCGCCTTCCAGCGCGTCGAGCCGCGGCTGGTCCGGGGGTTCGAATTCCTCGACGCCGATCACCACCTGATCCACGACGCCATCGACGAACTGGCGGCGGTGACGCAGGCCAGCCTGCGCCGCCTCGGTCAGGCCGAGGGCGTGATGACCGGCGACCAGAAATACGCGGTCGACGATCTGGCCGCGACGGTCGATCGCATCGCGCCCCTGCTGCGCCAGCACCTGGCCGATGAAGAGGACATCGTCATCCCGCTGATCCTCGAACGCGCCAAGGCCGACCCGGAGTTCGGCGCATGACGACGATCCTCATCCTGCTGATCGCCGGGGTTCTGGGCGGGGTCCTGCTGGGGCTCCTGGGGGTGGGCATGGCGCTGGTCGCCGTGCCCGCGCTGGTGTTTTCGCTGCCGCTGCTGGGCGTGCCCGCGGCGCAGGCGCCGCTGGTGGCGCTGGCGACCTCGATGGGGATCGTGACCATCGGATCGCTCAGCGCGATGACGGCGCATCACCGCATGGGCAACGTCGACTGGGCGCTGTTCCGGCGCATCGTGCCGTTCAGCCTCATCGGCCTGCTGGCCGGATCGGCGCTGGTCACGGTGTTGCCGCCCATGGCCCTGCGGGTGATCTTCGCGGCGTTCCTGGTGTTCATCGCCGCCCGGATGCTGCGCGGCCGCAAACCTTCGCCGGGCGCGGGATCGGCGCGCCACGACCGGCTCGCCGGGGCCGCGATCGGCACCGCCGGGGCGCTGATCGGCGCGGGCGGCGGCGTCTTCATGGTGCCCTATCTCTCCGCCCGCGGCGTCAGCATGGTCCGCGCGGTGGCGAGCTCCGCCGCGATCGGCCTGCCGGTGACGGTGCTGGGGTTCGTGTTCCACGCGCTCCGCCCGCTCGAGGGGATCGCCGCGCCGATGCTGGGCTCGGTCCATCTGCCCGCGCTGATCGGGCTGGGGCTCGGCGGGGTGATCGGCGCGCCGTTCGGGGCGCGTCTGGCTGCACGCCTGCCCGGGGAGGCGCTGAAAAAGGGCTTTGCCGTGCTGCTGCTGGTCTTGGCCGCCGCGCTGGCCCTGGGATCGTAGGAGCAAGAGAATGCCGACCGTACCCGCGCCGCGCCCGATGGCGCGCGACCCGCGCGCCTGGGCGCTGATCCTCGCCGCGACGCTGACGATTCTCTCGAACGCGACCATCAGCCCGGCCCTGCCGGGACTGGAGGCGAGTTTCGCCGACCACCCCGACGCCGCCCGGCTGGTGCGCCTGCTGGTGACGGCGCCGGCGCTGGCCGTGGCACTGATCGCGCCCTTCGCGGGGATCATCACCGACCGGTTCAGCCGCCGCCGCCTGCTGCTCGGGGGGATCGCGCTTTACGCGGTGGCCGGGACCGTCGCGGCGTTCATCCCGACGCTCGAGGGGATGCTGGTCAGCCGCGTGGTGCTGGGGATCTCGGTCGCGGCGATCATGGTCGCGCAGACCGCCCTGATCGGCGATTATTTCGAGGGCGCCGCGCGGGGCCGGTTCATCGGCTGGCAGATGGCCGCGACGAATTTCGGCGGCTTCGTTTTCATCCTGGCGGCCGGCTGGCTGGCGGCGATCTCGCCGCGCTGGCCCTTCGCGCTCTACGCGGTGGGCTTTGCCTATCTGCCGTTCATCGCCGCCGTGCTGCGCGAGCGGCCCGTGGCCCGCACGGGCGAGCCCGCGCCTCGCCCCGCGGCAGAGCCCGCCACCCCCGGCTGGGCGGGGCGTGTCGCGGTGCTGGCCGGCATGGCGGGCATGACCTTCGTGATGTTCTACATCGTGCCGGTCCATCTGCCTTTCTACCTGGCCAGCCTGGGACTGGCGGACCCCGCGCTGACGGCGCAGGTGATGGCGGCCACGACCGTGGCGGGCGGGCTGACGGCGCTGGCCTTCGGCCGGGTCCGGGCCCGGCTGGGTGGTCGGGTGACGCCGGCGCTCGGCTATCTGATCGTGGCGGCGGGGTTTTCGGCGATGGCGGCGGCGGGGGGCGTGGCCGGGCTGATCGCCGCCAACGCGGTGCTGGGGATCGGGCTGGGGCTGGTCATGCCGAACTTCATGACCGCCGCGCTGAACGTCGCCCCCGCGCATCGGCGGGGGGCGGCCTCGGGCGCCATGACGACCGCGATCTTCACCGGCCAGTTCCTGTCGCCGCTGCTGACCGGCCCGCTCTTCGACGCGCTCGGCTATCCCGGCGGTCTGCGCATCGCGGCGCTCGTGGCGGTCGGTTTCGCCGGTCTCGCCGCGCTGGTGCTGGCGGATCGCTAACCCGCCAGCCAGCCCTGCACCGCCGTCAGATCGGCGCCCGACAACTCGTGCCCGGCCTCGATCAGCCGGGCATCGACATCGGCGCCGCTGGCCTTCAGCGAAGCCTCGAGCGGGGGGGCCATGCGGCCGTAGGGGTCGCGCGCCCCGGTCGTCATCAGCACGCGCGTGCCGGTCAGGTCGGCCGCGGGCGCGTCGTCCAGAACCTCGATCCCGCGCAGCAGCACCGCGCGCCGCACCACGCCCGGATGCAGCCGCAGGATCGCGCCCAGCAGGTTCGCGCCGTTGGAATAGCCGAGGAACGTCAGCGCGTCGGCGTCGAGCCCGTAGCCGCGCACCGCGCCCGCGACGAACCCGGCGAACGCCTCGGCCTCGGCGGCGATGTCGTCCTGGTCGTAGGTGAGCGGGTCGAGGCGCCGGAACCAGCGGTTGATCCCCTCCTCGGTCGACCGCCCGCGCACCCCCAGCAGGGTCGCGCGCGGGTTGATCCGCGCGGCCAGCGGCATGAGGTCGGTCTCGGACCCGCCCGTACCGTGCAGTAAAACCAGCACCGAGCCGTCGGGATCGTCCGGGGTATGGAAGCGGTGGACGAAGGGCAGGTCGCGCATCGGCATCCTTTCCGCGCCGGGCCGCGCGAACTGCGGCAGGATCACCTGCAGGTCGGCGGCGCGCGCCTGATCGTGGGGCGGGACGAACAGGGTCTCGCCCAGGTGCTCGGCCGGTTCGTCCACGGTGAAGCCCGGCGCATCGGTCGCATATTCGAAGAGCGTCCCGGTCGGTTCGCGCACATAGAGCGACATGAAGTACTTGCGGTCATGGACCGCGGTCGCCCCGTCATGATCGCGCAGCGCGAGCCGCATCGCCCGCACCGCCTCGACGTCGGGGGCGCGGAAGGCCACGTGGTCGAACACCCCCGTCCCCTGACCGCCGGTCACGAACCCGGCCGAGCCACGGATGTCCACCACATCGCTGTCCGACGCCATGCGGATGAACGGACCGTCGCGGCGCTGCTCGGCATAGCCGAAGCGGTTCAGGAAGCCCGCCACCGTCTCGGCATTGTCGGTCAGGATCGTCACCCCCCGGATCCGGGTCGGCGCGGTCGGATCGTCAAGCGGCGCCTCGGCCGGCATGTCGAGGCCGACCAGCTTCACGATGATCCCGTCCGGGTCGCGCAGGCGCAGCACGCTCTCGCCCATCTCCTGCGCGGGGCCGCTGACCGGCACGCCCGCCCGCATCGCCCGCGTCAGCCATTCGCCGAGGCAGCCCGGCGCGACGGCAAAGGCGATCTCGGAGACCTGCCCCAGACCCACGCGCCCTGCCGCCCCGTCCTGCCACACGAGAAACGTCACGATCGAGCCCGGGCTGCCCAGCCGGTCGCCGTAGAACAGGTGAAGCTGCTCGGCGTCCTCGTACCCGCCGGTCTGCTTGACCAGCCGCAGGCCCAGAAAACCCGCATAGAAATCCACGTTCTTCTGGACGTCGCGGGTCAGAGCGGTGACGTGGTGGATGCCGGTCGTCACGCGGCAGCCTCGCGTGCGAGCACGCGCTGCACCGCCTCGTCTGCGGCCAGACGGTCGTGCAGCGCCTGCACGTTCGGGAAATCGGCGATCCCGCCCGGCAGCATCTTCACGCCCCAGCGGATCATCGGAAACGCATAGGCGTCGATGACCGAGCGCGTGCCGCGCCCCTCGCCCAGCACCCAGTCGCGGCCCTCGAGATGGGCGTTCAGCGCGGCCATCTGCTTGCGCACGAGCTTGTGGCCGGCCTCGACCACCGCCTTCTTCGCGGCGTCGTCCTGATCGACCGTATAGCGGTAGGGCATGAACACCGGCCAGAAGGCCGCGTGCATGTCCGAGGTGAAGAAGGCCGACCAGCGATGCGCCTCGGCACGCTCGCGCAGGCTGTCGCCGCCCGTCAGCCCGGCCTCGGGGTGCTTGTGCGCGAGGTATTCGAGGATCGCCCCCGCCTGGGTCAGCAGCCAGCCGTCGTCCTCGCGCAGCGTGGGCACCGCGCCGGCCGGGTTCACGGCCAGCAGCTCTTTGCTGCCGATCTGGACCTTCACCGCCTCGTAGGGCGCCCCGATCCATTCCAGCACGATATGCGGTGCCAGCGAACAGGCACCGACGGCATAATACAGCGCAGTCATCAAGCCCTCCCTTTTTTTCGCAAATCTTTCGCGCGCGGCGCGGCTTGTCCAGCGAAAGCCGCGTTCGGAGGCGCAGAACGCGTTCCGGTTGATCGGTTTGCCGCAGCGGGCTAGCGTCAACCTAAAGCAGGAGGCAATAGCCGGAGTCACGCATGAGCTGGAACCCCGCCCTCGCACCCGCCTGCCCCGACGAGATCGGGGTCGATGCCATCGAGACGCTGATCATCCCGCGCGCCCGCGACCTGGGCGGGTTCGAGGTCAAGCGCGCCCTGCCCGCGCCGCGGCGGCAGATGGTCGGGCCGTTCATCTTCTTCGACCAGGCCGGCCCGGCAGAGTTCCTGACCGGGCAAGGCATCGACGTGCGCCCGCATCCGCACATCGGGCTGGGCACCGTCACCTATCTCTACCGCGGCGACTTTCACCACCGCGACAGCATCGGCACCGATCAGGTGATCCTGCCCGGCGCGGTCAACTGGATGGTGGCCGGCAAGGGCGTGACCCACTCCGAGCGCACGTCGGCCGCGGGCCGCGCGGGGCCGCACAGCCTCTACGGCATCCAGACGTGGATCGCGCTACCCGAGAACCGCGAGGACATGGACCCGATCTTCGAGCATCACGGCAAGGACAGCCTCCCCGTGATCGAGGCCGAGGGCGTCCGGGCCAACCTGATCCTCGGCCACGCCTACGGCGAGCGCGCGCCCGCGACGCTTTACTCGGAGACCTTCTATCTGGACGTGACCCTTACCCCCGGGGCGCGCTTTCCGCTGCCCGACGACCACGAGGATCGCGGGCTCTACATCACCGAAGGGTCGGTCCGCATCGCCGGACGGGATTTCGCCGCCGGCCAGATGATGGTGTTCCGGCCCGGCGACAGCATCACCGTCGCCGCCGGTGCGCAGGGCGCGCGGCTGATGGCGCTGGGCGGGGCGACGCTGAACTGGCCACGCCATGTGTGGTGGAACTTCGTCTCGTCCTCGCGCGAGAAGATCGAAGAGGCCAAGCGCGAATGGCGCGCCGCCGACTGGGGCATGGGGCTCTTCGACCTGCCGACCGGGGACCGGGCGGAGTATATCCCGGCGCCGGAGTAGGTCGCCGCTAGGCTGGCAAGCCGAGAGAGCAACAGGCAGACCAATCGGCGCGCATGCCAGATGCGCCCGCGCCGGTGATACGTTGTCCCGCAGCCAGCCGATCGACTGCGTCACCCCTCGGACCGGCGCGCCAGTGCCGTCCATGCCGAGCGTGTGAGCAGCAGCAGCGTCGCCACCACGAACACCGCAGCGATGGGCCGCTCGAGGAACACCATCGGGTCGCCACGCGAGATCAGCAGGGCGCGGCGCAGGTTGGTCTCGATCAGCGGCCCGAGGACGAAGCCGAGCAGCAGCAGCGCCGGACTGAAGGCCGCGCGGGTCAGGGCATAGCCGGCGGTGCCGATCACCGCGACCGACATCACGTCGTATGCCGAACCCCGGACCGACCAGACGCCGAGGCAGACGAACACCACGATGGCAGGATAGAGCCAGCGGAACGGGATGCGCAGCATCGCCACCCAGATCCCGATCAGGGGCAGGTTCAGGATCAGCAGAAGCAGGTTGCCGATGCCGAAGCTTGCCACCAGTCCCCAGAACATGTCCGGCCGCGCGCTCAGCATCATCGGCCCGGGCTGCACGCCGTGGATGACCAGCGCGCCGAGCATCAGCGCCATGATCGGATCGCCCGGGATTCCCAGCGTCAGCGTCGGCACGAAGGCGGTAATGGCGGCGGCATTGTTGGCGGACTCGGGCGCGGCGACGCCCTCGACCGCGCCTTTTCCGAACCGCTCGGGCGTGCGCGACAGCCGCTGCTCAACCCCATACGACAGGAAGGATGACAGCGTGGACCCGGTGCCCGGCAGGGCCCCGAAGAAGCTGCCGAGCCCCGCCCCGCGCAGCGAGGGCCAGGGGATGCGGCGCACGTCGTCGCGGGTCGGCACGAGCGAACGCAGCGGAACGGGGGGTGGGCGTCCGGTGCGCTCGGCATGGCGGATCGAGCCGATCACCTCGGCCACGCCGAACAGGCCCATCGCCAGCGCGACGAGGTTCACGCCATCCATCAGCGGGATCTGCCCGAAGGTGAAGCGCTGCACGCCCGAGTTCACGTCAGTGCCGATGCAGCCGACGATCATCCCCAGCACCACCATCGCAAGACCCTTGACCGGACGATCCGCCCCGATGGTCGAGGCCGCGACGAGCCCCAGCACCATCATCGCGGCGTAATCCGCAGCGCCGAAGGCCGTGGCGGCGCGGCTGAGGACTCCGGACAAGGCGACAAGGACGGCGATGCCTATCATCGATCCGATGAAGCTCGAGATCATCGAGACGAACAGCGCCACTCCCGCGCGTCCCTGTTGCGCCATCGGGTAGCCGTCAAGCGTCGTGACCGCTGATTGTGGCGTTCCCGGCAGGCGCAGCAGGATCGAGGCCACCGCGCCCCCATACTGCGATCCGTAATACACCCCGGCCAGCATGATCAGCGCACTTTCGGCGCTGATGTAGTAGGTGATCGGCAGCAACACCGAGATAGTCGCCATCGCCCCGATCCCGGGAAGCACCCCGACGAATGTGCCCAGCACAACGCCGAGCACGCACCAGATCAGGACGTCGGGCGCGGTGGCGACCGACAGCCCGTGCATCAGGCCTTCCCACCCCGTCATCGCGGCTCCCTACGGCCAGAGTGGCAGCGACATCCGCAGCCCCAGATGGAAGACCAGGACGCAGAGCGCAGTGACGCAGGCGGCGAGCGCCAGCCTCCACGCGATGCCGCCCCGCGGCGTGGCGAGCGAGGAGATCAGGACCGAGGCGGCAGTGGTGCCCACCAGCCCGAAACGTTCGACCCCTAAGGCGAAGACGGCGATGGCACCGACAACCGCGGCGAGTTCCGGCAGGGCTAGCCGAGTCCGCTGGCCGGCGGGACCGGCGCCCAGCGTGACGATCGCGCCGAGCCCGGCGAGCGTCAGTCCGAGGGCCATAGGGTAAAACCCCGGACCCATGCGGCGCAGCGTGCCGATGTCGAACCGCGTGGCGGACCATGCCGCCACCGCGAGGCCCAGACACGCCAGGATGATCCCGCCGAACTGGTCAGCGCGGTCGCGGCTCACTTGGCGATACGGTCCAGAACTGAGCCCCAAACAGTCGTGTCCTCCGCAATCCGCCGGGCGAGGTCCTCGGGCGTGCCGGGTGCCGCGATCCAGCCCATGTCCAGCAGTTTCGATTGCACCTCGGGATCGGCGAGGATATTGTCGATCTCGCCGTTCAGTCTTGCGACGATCTCGGGGTCGGTGCCTGCCGGGGCAATGAAGGCATTCCACAGCTCGGCGCGGAAATCGTCGGGCAGGCCGGCGTGACCCGCCATCACCGGGACGTCCGGCGTCTGCGAGAACGGCTGTGCCGACGTAACCCCAAGCATCTTCATCGTGCCGGCCTCGACATGAGCCATCGCCGCCGAGGGCGCCATGAACCCGCTGTCCACCTCGCCCCCCATGATCGCGGTGGTCACCTCGGCGTAAGAGGCGAAGGGCACGTGCAGCATCTGAACCCCGGCGCGGTCGGCGAAAAGCTCGGCGGTCAGGTGGGCGCCCGAACCCTGGCCGACCGAGCCGTAGCTCAGCGCCTCCGGCTCGGCCTTGGCGCTCGAGACGAACGCCTCGAGGTCGGCGGGGCCGTCCTTGCCCACGGCCAGCACCAGCGGCGAAGTTGCGATCATCGCCACCGGGACGATGTCGCGGGCGACGTCATAGCCGATGTCCGGGACCAGCCGGGGCGAGGTGGTCAGCGGGCCGTTGATCGTGGTCCCGAAGCTGTGTCCGTCCTTGCTGCTGGCAAGCATCTGCTGGACACCGATCACGCCGCCGGCACCCGGCTTGTTCTCGATCACGACCGGCTGACCCAGCCGTTCGGCCAGCGGCTCGGTCACGATGCGCGCCAGCAGGTCAGGCGACGATCCGGCGGGGAAGCCGACATAGACGTGGACCGCCCCGGTCGGCCAGTCGGCCGCGACGGCGCCGCCCGTCAGGGCGAGGGTGAGGGCAGCGGCGATATACGCGGGTCTCATGGTCATCTCTGGCGGCCTTTCTGATCCGGGGTCGGGCAATAAGGTCAGATGCGCCGTCGGTCGTCAACGCACGCACGACCACCGCGGCAGGCGGGTTGGGCGGGATCCTTGACCCATTTGGGGCGCGGGGCGGGAAGTGGAGCTTGAAGCAGAGCGATGGTGGAGAGGTTCGCGTCGGGACAGGGTGTCTGGGCCCGTCCGTCAGGATTCCGGCCGCGCTTGCTCTCCGAACCCTGCCACCAGCCCGCGGAGATTCGGCGAGGGAGTACGGTAGCTGACAATCTCGACCGCCAAGGCGTGGTTCCTCACCAGCCGCAGCGCGCGCAGCATTCCTGCGTCGATCCAGTCGTCGAGATTGCCGAATGCGCCCCCGCCAAGGCGCGTCAGCAGCACCCGGTTCGAGGCGCCACGCGCCGCGTTCAGCAATCCGGCAAGCAGCGTCGCCTCGTACGCGGCCTCGAGCACGAGCGCCGCGAGTTCCGCCCAGAGCGAGGCCGGCCCGACCCCGAGGCGACCGGCAGGGCGGAGCAGTAGACTTGGCTGACGATCTGGCCAGGTCGGTTGCGGTCCGTCACCTCGACATCGAGGTGAAGCCCGACACGGACGAGACCGCGGAGGCGATCGCGTTCGTGTTCCGTCTGCGCGTGCAAGTGGCGGCCGATGCGAGCGAGGCTGTCGGCGGACGGCAACGCGTAGCCATTCTGCATGCGCCAGATGCTCGCCTCCGGCACCCCCAGCGCCGCGCTGAGCGCGCGTCCGAGGTCGGCCAGTCCGTCCAGCTGGCGGTCCCGTGTCTGTCCGACCCCGCCAGCGACCGGCACGAAATAATTGCGCCAGATCGTCCCAGCCCCGGCAGCTAGGGCGCAGGCGGGCCCCTGAGTGGGGTCATCCTCGTATCGGGTGACGCCGTCCTCGGGGCTGATGCCGGGGCCGGTCATCTCGAGCAGGTTGAACTGCGAGGCCACCTGGAACAGCGCCCCGGCATTCGACGGGTACGAGTGCATTTGCCGTACGTCGCCCTCGACAATCCCCAGCGTGAGCCGCCCCGGCACCGCCACATCCCGCGCTCGCGCCCGCAGTTCGGCCAGCGAGATCAACTCGAGGGTGCCGATCGCCCAGCGGCGCCCGTTCTCGAGCGACCGCAGGTGACCGGTTTTACTCTCCGACGCCGAACGCGACAGACAGGAGGGCGACAATCACCTTTCCCACGGCTGGGATGACTGCGGTGGTCTGAACTTCGCGCGGTCTTTGTTGGTTCGAGGTCCAACCTGGCCAACAAATTTGACGCAGGACGTGCGCGAATTCTTCAGCCCGCGCCGTGACGTCCAGCCAAAGGCAGCGCATCTGCAGGCGAATGGCGGGGCTCCGCATTTCGGCCCCAAAGGCTGTTCTGCCCCGACGTTAATCCGCCGCAAAACCAGCAAAGCCGCCTTGCGGGCGGCCTGCGTAGTCAGATGATTATCTTGAGATTTTTGGCTCCGGCGGTAGGGATCGAACCTACGACCAATTGATTAACAGTCAACTGCTCTACCGCTGAGCTACGCCGGAACACGGGGGCCATGTAGCAGCGGGTGGCGGGTGCGTCCAGAGGGGGCGCCGAGAAAATTTCCTCTCGCCGTTACGTTCGTTCCCGAGCCCCATCGGCGACCCGGCTCAGGCGCGCGACCAGACCGCCCCGGCCGTCAGCCCGCCCCCGGGTACGACCGCGCCGAGGTCACTCAGCGCCACGAGATGGGCCAGCACGTTGCGCTTGGCGGCGGGCAAAAGCGCGGCGGGGATCTCGGTGTAGATGCGCGCGGCGAGGGCCTCGGCGGTGCCGGGCGCGGCGTCCAGCGCCGCCAGGATCTGGGCGGTGCGGGCGCGGCGGTGGGCGGCGAGTTCGGCGAGGCGGGGCAGGGGGTCCGTCACCGGATCGCCATGCGCGGGGTAGAGCACCCGCGGCGCCAGCAGCGCGAGGCGCTCGAGGCTGCGCAGATAGTCCACAAGATCGCCGTCCGGCGGCGAGATCAGCGTCGTCGCCCACCCCATCACCAGATCGCCGCAGAGCACCGCGTCGCCGAGCCGGAAGCTCAGGTGGCTGCCCATGTGGCCGGGCGTGTGGACCGCCGTGATCTCCCACCCCGCGCCGCGCAGGACGTCCCCGTCGGCCAGCGTCACGTCGGGGCGGAAGGCCGCATCGGCGCCCTCGCCGCCGCCCACCGCCCCGGCTTCCGCCAGCCGCTGCATCGGGGGCGAGCGCCCCGCCTCGGCGGTGCCGAACGCCATCACCGGCGCCCCCGTCGCCGCGGCCAGGCGCGGCACAGCGGCCGAGTGGTCGAGATGCGGATGGGTCACGAGGATATGCGAGATGCGGCCCTCGGCGGCCTCGAGGATCGCCGCGACATGGGCCGGGTCGTCGGGGCCGGGGTCGATCACGGCGACCTCTTCGGTGCCGATCAGGAAGCTGTTGGTGCCGGGCCCGGTCAGGGGCGAGGGGTTGTCGGCGCGGATCACGCGCACTTTCGCAGGCTCGCTCATCCGACTAGGCTGGACCGGCCGCGCGGCGGGCGCAAGCGGCGCGGCAAGCCGGCCGCGCGAGGTGGCCGGCGCAGGCGGGCCGGGGTGCGGCAGGCGGGAAGGGCGATGAACTTCGACTGGCTCAAGCGACTGATGCCGCGCGGGCTCTACGGCCGGGCCGCGCTGATCCTGTTCCTGCCGGTGGTGGTGGTGACGCTGGTCGTCACGGTGATGTTCCTGCAGCGCCACTTCGAGGACGTGACCCGGCAGATGGTCCGCTCGGCGGCGGCCGAGCTTGCGCTGATCGCCGACCGGGTCGAGGGCGCCGCCGACATCGAGGCCGCCCGCGCCGCCGGCAACGAGATCGCCGTGCCGCTGGGGCTGACGCTCGAACTGCCCGCGCCCGAGGGGCTGGTCGAGGCGCGGCGCTTCTACGACCTCTCGGGCCGGGTGGTGATCTCGGCCTTGCACGCGGCGGTGCCGGCGGTCGAGACGGTGGACCTGCGCGACATCCGCCGGGTCCGGGTGCTGGTCGGCGGCGGGCGGCCGTTCGTGCTGGATTTTCCGCGCAGCCGCCTCACCGCCTCGAACCCGCACCAGCTGCTGGTGCTGATGCTCGGCACCTCGCTCTTGATGAGCGGCATCGCCTCGATCTTCTTGCGCAACCAGCTGAGGCCCATCCGCCGCCTCGCCATCGCCGCCGAGGCCTACGGCCGCGGCCAGATCCTGCCGTACCGCCCCGCCGGCGCCGCCGAGGTCCGCAGCGCCGGGCGCGCCTTCGTCGAGATGCGGGGCCGGATCGAGCGCCAGAACGAGCAGCGCAAGCTGATGCTGTCGGGGATCAGCCACGACCTGCGCACGCCGCTGACCCGGCTCAGGCTCGGGCTCTCTATGCTCTCGCCCGACCTGCCGCCCGAGCGCGCCGAGATCGCGGACATGGAGCGGGACGTGGCCGAGATGGGGACCATGATCGAGGGCTTCCTCGACCACGTCCGCGCCGAGGCGCAGGAGACGGTGACCGAGCCGGTCGAGGCGCGCGCCTTCCTCGAGGATATCGTCGCCGATGCGCAGCGCGGCGGGCAGGCGGTGCGGCTGGCGGGCTTCTCGGCCGACCCGGCCGCGGGCACCACGCTGTCGCTGCGGCCGATGGCCCTGCGGCGGGCGGTCGAGAACCTGATCGGCAACGCCGTCCGCTACGGCACCCGCGCCGAGATCGAGGCGGCGGTGACCCCGCGCAGCTTTCGGATCGCGGTCGAGGACGACGGCCCCGGAATCCCCGCCGACCGGCGCGAGGAGGCGCTGCGGCCCTTCGTGCGGCTCGACCCCGCGCGCAACCAGGACCAGGGGCAGGGGACGGGGCTCGGGCTCGCCATCGCCGACGAGATCGTGCGCGGACACGGCGGCACGCTGCGGCTGACGCAGGGACACCGGCTCGGCGGCCTGAGGGCCGAGGTCACGATCCCGCGCTGACGGCCGCCCGGTCATGCCGCAGACGGCTTGTGATCACAAACGCGCGCGACGGGTTGCCGGGATTGCAGCACGGCTTTGCGGTTCCTAGATTGCATTCACAAGCAGGACCGCCTGTGCCCGCCATCTTGGGGGCCGTCCGGTCCGGGCAGGAAAGGACGACAGATGACCGATACCACCACCTATCCGGTGCTGCCGCTTCGCGACATCGTTGTGTTTCCGCACATGATCGTTCCGCTCTTCGTCGGGCGCGAGCGGTCGGTGCGGGCGCTCGAGGCCGTCATGGCGCAGGATCGGCCGATCCTTCTGGCGGCGCAGCGCGACGCCTCGGTCGATGAGCCCGACAGCGACGGCATCTACGAGACCGGGGTGCTGGCCAACGTGCTGCAACTGCTCAAGCTGCCCGATGGCACCGTCAAGGTGCTGGTCGAGGGGCAGAGCCGTGTCCGCATCACCGGATTTGCCGACAATCCGAAGTATTTCGAAGCCTCGGCCGAACCGCTCGAGGAGACCGACGGGGACGCCGAAAGCGCCGCCGCGATGCTGCGTGCGGTCGCGGAAGAGTTCGAGAAATACGTCAAGATCCGCAAGAACGTCCCCGAGGAGGCCGTGGCCTCGGTCGCCGAGGCGGCTGACCCGCGCCGGCTGGCCGATCTCGTCTCGGGCCACCTCGGCATCGACATCGCCCGCAAGCAGGAGCTGCTCGAGACGCTCGACGTCGCCCAGCGGCTCGAGAAGGTCTATGGCCTGATGCAGGGCGAGATGTCGGTCCTGCAGGTCGAGAAGAAGATCAAGAGCCGCGTCAAGAACCAGATGGAGAAGACGCAGCGCGAGTACTATCTCAACGAGCAGATGAAGGCGATCCAGCGCGAGCTGGGCGACGGCGACGAGGGCCAGAACGAACTCGCCGAGCTCGAAGAGAAGATCGCCAAGACCAAGTTCAGCAAGGAAGCGCGCGAAAAGGCGCTGGGCGAGCTGAAGAAGCTCAAGGCGATGTCGCCGATGTCGGCCGAGGCCACGGTCAGCCGCAACTACCTCGACTGGCTCCTGAGCCTGCCGTGGGGCGTCAAGTCGCGCACCCGGCGTGACCTCGGCGCAGCCGAGCGCGTGCTCGACGCCGACCACTACGGGCTCGAGAAGGTCAAGGAGCGGATCGTCGAGTATCTCGCCGTCCAGACCCGCTCGGACAAGCTGAAGGGTCCGATCCTCTGCCTCGTCGGCCCGCCCGGCGTCGGCAAGACCTCGCTCGGCCGCTCGGTCGCCAAGGCCACGGGGCGCGAGTTCATCCGCATCTCGCTCGGCGGGGTGCGCGACGAATCCGAGATCCGCGGTCACCGGCGCACCTACATCGGCTCGATGCCCGGCAAGATCATCCAGGCGCTGAAGAAGGCCAAGACGACGAACCCGCTTATCCTGCTCGATGAGATCGACAAGATGGGGCAGGATTTCCGGGGCGACCCGGCGTCGGCGATGCTCGAGGTGCTGGACCCGGAACAGAACGCGACCTTCGTGGACCACTATCTCGAGGTGGAATACGACCTGTCCAACGTGATGTTCCTGACCACGGCCAACAGCTACAACATGCCGGGGCCGCTGCTCGACCGGATGGAGATCATCTCGCTCGCCGGCTACACCGAGGACGAGAAGCGCGAGATCGCCCGCCAGCACCTGCTGCCCAAGCAGATCAAGGCGAACGGCCTGCGCAAGGGCGAGTTCTCGGTCACCGACGAGGCGCTGACCCATGTCATCCGCTACTATACCCGCGAGGCGGGGGTGCGGAACCTTGAGCGCGAGATCGCCAAGCTGGCGCGGAAGGCCGTGACCGAGATCCTGAAGGGGACGGTCAAGTCGGTCGAGGTGACGCCCGAGAAGGCCGAGGCCTATCTGGGCGTCCGCCGGCACCGCTATGGGCTGGCCGAGAAGGACGATCAGGTCGGCGTGGTGACGGGGCTCGCCTGGACGCAGACGGGCGGTGATCTGTTGCAGATCGAGGCCCTGAAGCTGCCCGGCAAGGGCGTGATGAAGACGACCGGCAAGCTCGGCGACGTGATGAAGGAATCCATCGACGCCGCCGCCAGCTTCGTCCGTTCGGTCGCGCCCGAGCTGGGGATCGAGCCGCCGCAGTTCTCGAAGCGGGACATCCACGTCCACGTTCCCGAGGGCGCGACGCCCAAGGATGGTCCGTCGGCGGGTCTGGCGATGGTCACCTCGGTGGTCAGCGTGATGACCGGCATCCCGGTCCGCAAGGACGTGGCGATGACGGGCGAGGTCACGCTGCGCGGCAACGCGCTGGCCATCGGCGGGCTGAAGGAGAAGCTCCTCGCGGCGCTGCGCGGCGGCATCCGCACGGTGTTGATCCCGCAGGAGAACGAGAAGGACCTGGCCGACATCCCCGCCAACGTGAAGGAGGGGCTGACGATCATCCCGGTCTCGAACGTCCGCGAGGTCCTGAAGCACGCGCTGGTGCGGATGCCCGAGCCGATGGAGTGGGACGAGGCCGCGTGGGAGATCGCCGAGGCCAAGCGCCTCGCCGCGCTGCGCGAGAGCGCGGCGGCGCCCACGGCCCACTGAGGGCCCGAGGCCGAGAGAACAGGGGCGCGCGTCGAGAGGCGCGCGCCTTTTTCGTTGGCGCAGGGGCTGCGGTGGCGCCTTGGATGCGGAGCGAAACCGACGACGAAAACCCGTGAAAAGGGGGCTTGCCGCCGGGTTCGTCCCGGACTAAGAACCCCGCTACCGGGCGATTAGCTCAGCGGTAGAGCGCTTCGTTCACATCGAAGATGTCAGCGGTTCAAATCCGTTATCGCCCACCATCATTCCAAAGGCGCCGAGGCTGAAAAGCCCCGGCGCCTTTTTCGTCCCGAGTCCGGGGCAGGGTGGCGGGACCGGGTGCCGCCCGGGGTCGCGGGGGCACCTTGGTGCGCCGGCACGGGGCCAGACGGCGCCCCATCGGCCCGCCAGCCCGTCGCGGTCGAGACAGCGGAGCAGCGTCGCGCGCCGGCCACTCACCCTGCTCCCCGCTGCTCACACCTCGAACGCGTTGCGCTCGTGATAGCTCTGCAGGAACGACCGGATGCGCGGGTCTTCGGGGCGGGCGAAGATCTCGGCCGGAGAGCCGACGGCGACCATCTCGCCGCGTTCCATGAACGCCACGCGGTCGGCGACGTGGGCGGCAAAGCCCATTTCGTGGGTCACGACGACCATGGTCATGCCCTCGGCGGCCAGGCGCTTCATCACCGACAGCACCTCGCCCACCAACTCGGGGTCGAGCGCCGAGGTCGGCTCGTCGAACAGCATCACCCGCGGCTGCATGGCGATGGCGCGCGCGATGGCCACCCGCTGCTGCTGGCCGCCCGACAGCCGGCCGGGGTGGTTCGCGGTCTTGTCACCCAAGCCCACCTTGTCGAGCGCCGCCCGCGCCTCGGCCTCGGCCGCCGCGCGCGAGAGCCCGCGCACCTGCTGCAGCCCCTCGGCCACGTTCTGCAACGCCGTCATGTGCGGCCACAGGTTGAACTGCTGGAACACCATCCCGATCTCGCGCCGCATCTCGCGCAGGCGGCGCCCGCTCATCCTGCGCCCGCCGGGGCTCTCGTAGCCGATCAGCCGGTCGTCGATGCGGACCTCGCCCGAGTCGTATTCCTCAAGGAAGTTGATGCAGCGCAGAAGCGTGGATTTGCCCGACCCCGAGGGGCCGATGAGGCAGGTCACCTTGCCCGGCGGGATGTGCAGGTCGACCTCTTTCAGCGCCTGGAAGGGGCCGAAGAACTTGCTGACCTTGCGGATGTCGACAGAGGCGGCGTCGGCCATGCCTCAGCTCCTTTCGATGAGATGGCGGGTGACGCGCGCCTCGAGCCGGCGCCCCAGCCGCGAGATCGTCTCGACCAGCCCCCAGAAGAACAGCGCGAGGACGAAGTTCGCCTCGAGGAAGCGGAAGGTCTCGGTGGACATCCGCTGCACCTGATACATCAGCTCGGGGACCGTGATGATCGACAGGATCACCGTTTCCTTGGTCAGGATGATCGAGAAGTTGACCAGCGCCGGCAGCGCCGACACCAGCGCCAGCGGCAGCAGGATGCGGCGGACGATCACGGGCTCGGACAGGCCCACGGCACGCGCCGCCTCGATCTGGCCGCGCGGGACGGCGTTGAAGCCCGAGCGGAAGATTTCGGCGAAATAGGGGCTGCCGTAGACCGTGAGCCCGACCAGCCCGGCGGTCAGCGCCTCGAGCCTCAGGCCGACCAGCGGGCCGCCGTAGTAGAGCACGAAGAGCTGGACGAGGAACGGGGTGCCGCGGATCACCTCGATATAGATGCGCAGCAGCCAGTTGACCCACCGCGGCCCGTAGCGCTGGATCAGCGCGATGACGAGGCCCAAGGCCATGCTGAGCACCGTGCCGGCGAGCCAGCAGAAAACCGTCACGCCGAAGCCGCGCAGCAGCATCGGGCCGTATTGCTGAAGGATCGACAGGTCCATCACACCGCGCTCCGCACTTCCAGCCAGCGGCCGGCGGCGGCGAGGCAGAGGTTGATGGCCAGATAGATACAGGCCGCGGCGAGGTAGACCTCGAGCGGCCGGAAGGTCGTGGCGGCCTGGGCCTGGCTGGCGCGGGTCAGCTCCATGATCCCCACGACCGAGACGAGCGAGGAGGCCTTGACCAGCAGGATCAGTTCGTTGACCAGCGCCGGCAGCGACATGACCACCGCCTGCGGGAGGATGATCCGACGCCAGATCGCCACCGGCGCCATGCCTATGGCCTGCGCGGCCTCGGCCTGGCCGCGGGGCAGGGCGGCGATCGCGCCGCGCCAGATCTCCGAGATATAGGCGCTGGCGCAGATGCCCACCGTGACCACGGCGGCGACCAGCGGCGGCACGTCGATGCCGATCACCGGCAAGAGGTAGAACATCAGCAGAAGCTGCACGAGCAGCGGCACCCCGCGCAGGAAGCTGACCCACAGCGCCCCGATCCAGCGCAGCACGCCCGAGCCGGACAGCCGCATGGCGCAGACCGCCACCCCGATCACCAGCCCCAGCGCGATGCCGAGGACCGAGACGAGCAGCGTCTGCCGGGCCGCCCAGGCGAGCGGCAGGAAGGCGTCGAGGAAGGTCTGGACCGAGAACATGGGCGCCCGTCAGCGAAGGAAGCAGGCGGCCGGGCGGCTGACCCGCCCGGCCGGTTCACGCGATCAGTTGGCGGTCGGCTCGATCGGCAGCTCGGTATAGGCGCCGAGCCACTTTTCCTGGATCGCCTTGACGCGGCCATCCTCGGTCATCTTCTTCATCGCGTCCTCGATGGCCTTGCGGAAGCTCTCGGTCTCATCGCCCTTGCGCAGCACCCAGGCGAAGTAGCTGGGCTTGCCGAACTGCGCCGGCTCGAAGAGCGCGAAGGTCTCGGGGCGGTTCTTCACCAGATAGGTCAGGTTCGGCAGCGAGCCCGCGACCGCGTCCAGACGGCCCGCGGCGAGGTCGGCATAGGCCTCGTCGGTGGTGCCGTATTCCTTGACGGTGACGCCGCCCAGCTCCTTGCCATAGGCGTCGAGCTGGCGGAACTGCGCGGTGCCCTGCTGGACGCCGACGGTCTTGCCCTTGATATCCTCGGGCTTGGTCAGGTCCTTGTTCGAGGCCGCCTTGACCAGCGACACGGTCGCGTCGGCGATCGGCGGGGTAAAGGTGTAGCGCTCGAGCCGCTCGGCCGTCACGGTGACCGGGGCGATCACGATGTCGAACTTGCCGACCTCGAGGCCCGGCAGCTCGGCCGTCCAGGGGATGTCCTGATAGACCGGCTCGACGCCGATCTCCTTGGCGACCTCGTCGAACAGGTCCTTGGTCATGCCCTCGTAGGTGCCGTTGTTCAGCATGTCGAAGGGGGCGTAGTGCATGTCGGTCGCGGTGACGATCTTGCCCGCGGCCTTGATGTCGGCGAGCTGGTCGGCCAGCGCGCCGGTGGCGGCAAAGGCGAGCGTCGCGGCGCCCAGCAGCGCGGCGCGCAGGGTGGTGCGGATGGTCATGGTGTCGGTCCTCTCCTGTCGGGCGGGTTGAACGCGGCGTCCTGCCCGGCGGGCGCCGCTGATGTGGCGGGCCGATCTAAGCGTCGGCCGCACCGGAAATCCAGCGTTGCGGGCGGGCCGGCCGCAGGACAACCGCCAGCGCGGGGCCGGCTGCCGCCAATCCGTCCAGAGCGCCCGCCGGATCGGCCAGCAGCGTGTCGCCGGGGGCGAGCCCCGCGCCGCCCGCCGGTCCCGGCTGGGGGCTGAGGGCCACCAGCGCCATCGTCCCCGCGGGCACGGCCTCGGCCGCGGCCAGCGGCACGACGTGGTGGCCCAGCACCCCGCGACGGGTCATCACGTTAAGGTCGATCACCGGCCCGGCGGTGAACCGCCCCGTGACCGGCGCCTCGCCCGGAAAGCTCAGCGGCGCGTCGCCCGGCGCAAGCCGCACGACTGCCCCGCCGAAGTCGAGCGCCAGACCCGCGCCCTCGATCAGCGTCAGCGTCCGGTCGATGCCGGGAAAGGCCGAGAACGGCCCGTCCGCGGCGACCTCGGCCATGCTGAGCCGCCAATCGAAGGCTGCCACGTCCGCACCCTCGGGGCCGGCGGCGATCTGCCACGTCACCCCGCCGCCGTTCCGCCACGGCTGCGAGGTCAGCTCGGCGGGGCGGACGATCCTCATCCGAGGATGCCGGGCAGGTTCAGCCCGTGTTCGCGCGCGCAATCCAGCGCGATGTCATAGCCCGCATCGGCGTGGCGCATGACGCCCGTGGCCGGATCGTTCCACAGCACGCGGGCGAGGCGCCGGTCGGCGTCCTCGGACCCGTCGCAGCAGATCACCATCCCCGAGTGCTGGCTGAACCCCATCCCCACGCCGCCGCCGTGGTGCAGCGAGACCCAGGTCGCGCCGCTCGCGGTGTTCAGCAGCGCGTTGAGCAGCGGCCAGTCCGACACCGCGTCCGAGCCGTCCTTCATCGCCTCGGTCTCGCGGTTGGGGCTGGCCACCGACCCGGAATCGAGGTGGTCGCGGCCGATCACCACCGGCGCCTTCAGCTCTCCATTACGGACCATCTCGTTGATCGCCAGACCCGCCCGGTGCCGGTCGCCCAGGCCGATCCACATGATCCGCGCGGGCAGGCCCTGGAAGGCGATGCGCTCGCGCGCCATGTCCAGCCACTTGTGCAGATGGGCGTTCTCGGGGAACAGCTCCTTCATCTTCGCGTCGGTCTTGTAGATGTCCTCGGGGTCGCCCGAGAGCGCCGCCCAGCGGAACGGCCCGATGCCGCGGCAGAAGAGCGGGCGGATGTAGGCGGGGACGAAGCCGGGGAAGGCAAAGGCGTTCTCGAGCCCTTCCTCGAGGGCCACCTGCCGGATGTTGTTGCCGTAATCGACAGTCGGCACGCCCGCGTTCCAGAAGTCCACCATCGCCGCAACGTGCTGTTTCATCGCCGCGCGCGCCGCGTGTTCCACCGCCTGCGGTTCGGTCTCCTGCCGGGCGCGCCATTCCGCGACCGACCAGCCCAAGGGCAGATAGCCGTGCAGCGGGTCATGGGCCGAGGTCTGGTCTGTCACGATGTCGGGCCGCGCGCCGCCCGCCTGCATCCGGCGGAAGATCTCGGGGAACACCTCGGCGGCGTTGCCGATCAGCGCCACCGACTTGGCCTCACCCGCCTTCGTCCAGCGGTCGATCATCGCCAGCGCCTCGTCGAGGCTGTGGGTCTTTTCGTCGCAATAGCGGGTGCGGATGCGGAAATCGGCGCGGGTCTCGTCGCACTCCACGGCGAGGCAGCAGGCCCCGGCCATCACCGCCGCCAAGGGTTGGGCGCCGCCCATGCCGCCGAGCCCCGCGGTGAGGATCCATCGTCCCTTGAGGTCGCCGCCGTAATGCTGCCGCCCGGCCTCGGCGAACGTCTCATACGTGCCCTGCACGATGCCCTGCGTGCCGATGTAGATCCACGAGCCCGCCGTCATCTGCCCGTACATGGCCAGACCCTTGCGGTCGAGTTCGTTGAAATGCTCCCACGTCGCCCAGTGCGGCACGAGGTTCGAGTTGGCGATCAGCACCCGCGGCGCGTCCTTGTGGGTCTGGAACACGCCGACCGGCTTTCCCGACTGGACGAGCAGCGTCTGGTCCTCGTCGAGCGCCCGCAGGCTGGCGGCGATCCGGTCGAAATCCTCCCACGTGCGGGCGGCCCGGCCGATGCCGCCGTAGACCACCAGCTCATGCGGGTTCTCGGCCACGTCCGGGTGCAGGTTGTTCATCAGCATCCTGAGCGGCGCCTCGGTCAGCCAGCTTTTCGCGCTGATCTCGGTGCCGGTGGCCGGATAGATGTCGCGGGCGTTGTGGCGCGGGTTCGTGGGTCGCGTCTCGGTCATGGGGCGGTCCTTTCAGGCGAGCAGTCGGCCGGCGATGATGTTGCGCTGGATCTCGGACGATCCCTCGTAGATGCGCATGATCCGCAGGTCGCGGACCATGCGTTCAAGCGGGAAGTCGCGGGTGAAACCGTAGCCGCCGTGGATCTGCAGCGCGGCATCGGCGATCCGCCCCGCGGCTTCCGAGGCGAAGAGCTTGGCCTGGCTCGCGGCCATGCAGAAGCGCCCGCCGGTCCCGTCGTGCAGCGCCTGGCGCTGGCGGGCGGCCTCGTGGCCCATCAGCTCGGCGGCGGCGAGGTCGGTGGCCATGTCGGCCAGCATCCACTGGATGCCCTGACGGTCGGCCAGCGGCGCGCCGCCGATCAGGCGCGACTTCGCCCAGTCCCGCGCCGCGGCCAGTGCCGCGCGGGCGATCCCCACGGCCATCGCCGCGACCTCGATGCGGCCGTTGTCCAGCACCGCCATCGCGGTGCGAAAGCCGCTGCCCTCGGGGCCGAGGCGGTTGGCGTCCGGCACCGTCAGGTCGAGGTCGAGTTCCCAGACATGCCCGCCGCGCAGGCCCATGGTCTGCTCGACCCGGCCGGGGGTCAGGCCGGGCGTGCCCTTCTCGACCACGAAGGCCGAGATGCCGCGGTGGCCCGCCGCCGGGTCGGTGACCGCATAGACGACGAGGAAATCCGCGACGCCCCCGTTCGAGATGAAGCACTTGCGTCCCTTGATCCGCCAGCCGTCGCCCTCGCGCGTGGCGCGGGTCTTCATGTCGGCGGGGTCGGACCCGGCATTCGGCTCGGTCAGGGCGAAGGCGCCGAGCGCCCGTCCCTCGGCCGCCGCCAGCAGGATGCGGGCCCGCAATTCGTCGTCGGCGCCGATCAGGACCGAGTCGGTGGCGAGGTAATGCGCTGTCAGCGCCGACACGGTCGAGCCGCAGGCGCCTGCGACCATCGCCACCGCCTCGAAGAGCGCAGGCGCCGAGATGCCCGCCCCGCCCCACGCCTCGGGCAGGTTCGCGCCCATCATCCCGATCCCCGCCAGCGCCGAAAGCTGGTCGTGGACGAAGGCGCCGGTTTCGTCGGTGGCCGCGGCCTTCGGCGCGATCTCCTCGGCGCAGAAGCGCGCGAGCACGTCGAGGAAGGCGGCCTCGCCCTCGGCCAGCCGGTGGGTGTGTGCGCTCATGCTTGCGTCTCCTGCACGATGCCGGCGGCGACCAGCCCGGCGATCTGGTCCGCGCTGAGCCCCAGCCCGTCGAGCACCGCGCGGGTGTCCGCGCCCAGCGCGGGCGCGCCGGTCGGGGCCAAAGGCTTCGCGCCATCGAAGCGCAGCGGCTGGCCCACCACCGGGGCGCGGCCCAGCCGGTGATGCGGCAGCTCGGCCACCAGATCACGGGCCTGCGCGTGCGCCGAGGCCAGCTGCCCCGCGAGCGTCAGGATCGGCGCGGCGGGAATGTCCGCCCCGCGCAGCGCCGCCACCGCATCGTCGGTCGAACGCCGCGCCGACCAGTCCTCGATCAGCGCCCGGATCTCGGGCTCATGCGCCGTGCGCCCCTCGTCGGTCGCAAAGCGGGGGTCGTCGGCCGCCTCGGGGCGCCCGACCAGCCGGCAGAGCGCCGCGAACTGCCGCGCGCCCAGCACCGCGATGATCACGTGCCCATCGGCCGTGCGGTAGCCGCCGAAGGGGGTCGAGAGCGGGTGCCGGTTGCCCACCCGCGCGACGCTCTGCCCGGCATAGAGGTGCAGCGCATGGCTCGTCGGTAGCATCGCCACGAGGCAGTCGAGCATCGCCACGTCGAGCGCCGCCCCCGCGCCGGTGCGCCCCCGCCCGACCAGCGCCGCGAGGATGCCGATCGCGGCGTAAAGCCCCGCCGCCACGTCGCCGAGCGCCTCGCCGACCTTCAGCGGGCCGCCGCCGGCCTCGCCGGTCGCGTCCATCCAGCCCGAGAGCGCCTGCACGATGATGTCATAGGCGGGCAGCGCGGTGTCCGGCCCCGACTGGCCGAAGCCCGAAATCGAGCAGACCACCAGCCCCGGGTTCTCGGCCCGCAGCGCCTCGGCCCCAAGGCCCAGCCGCGCGGCGACGCCGGGGCGGAAGTTCTCGACCACCACGTCGCAGCCCGCGGCCATCCGGCGCGCCAGCGCCTGCCCTTCGGGCGCCTTGAGGTCCACCACCACCGAGCGCTTGCCGCGGTTGGTCAGTGCGAAGAGCGCCGATTCCCCGTCGCGGAACGGGCCGATGGCGCGGTAATCGTCGCCCGTCGGGGGTTCGAGCTTGACCACCTCGGCCCCCAGATCAGCGAGGATCGCGGTGGCGAACGGCCCCGCGAGCACCCGCGTCAGATCGAGCACGCGCAGCCCCGCCAAGGGCCCGCTCATGCCCCCCAGCCCTCGGCCCAGGCGCCGGGCCGGACGGCCTCGCAGCCGCCCGCGGCCTCGGCCAACGCGTCGCCCGCGACCAGCCCCGCCGCCGCGGTCAGCTCGGGCGCGAGATAGCGGTCCTGACCCATCGGCGGCACCACCTCGCGGAGCGTGGCCAGCGCCCGGGCCAGCGGTGCCGAGGTGGCCAGCGGCGCACGCGCGTCGAGCCCCGCCCCGGCGCAGATCGCCTCGATCCCGACGATATGGGCGAGGTTCGCGTTCATCCGCGCGAGCCGCCGCGCGCCGTGCGCGGCCATGCTGACGTGATCTTCCTGATTGGCGCTGGTGGGGGTCGAATCTGTCGAACAAGGGTTCGCCAGATGCTTGTTTTCGCTCATCAACGCCGCGCTCGTGACCTCGGCGATCATCAGCCCGCTGTTCAGCCCGGGCTCCGGCGTCAGGAACGCCGGCAGGCCGAAGTTCATCGCCGGGTCCACCATCAGCGCGATGCGGCGCTGGCTGATCGCGCCGATCTCGGCCAGCGCCAGCGCGATCTGGTCGGCGGCAAAGGCCACCGGCTCGGCGTGGAAGTTCCCGCCCGAGACGATCCGTCCCGACGCGGACAGCACCAGCGGGTTGTCGGTGGCGGCGTTGGCCTCGACCTCCAACGTCCGCGCGGCCTGCCACAGCACGTCGAGGCAGGCGCCGGTGACCTGCGGCTGGCAGCGGATGCAATAGGGGTCCTGCACGCGCTGGTCGCCCTCGCGGTGGCTCTCGCGGATCTCGGAGCCTTCCATCAGCCCCCGGATCACCCGGGCGGCGAGGATCTGGCCCCGGTGGCCGCGCAGCGTGTGGATCTCGTCCAGCAGCGGCGCGGTCGAGCCCATGATGGCGTCGGTGGACATGGCCGAGGCGACGAGCGCCGCCCGTGCCGCACGGAACCCGTCGAAGAGCCCCGCCAGCGCGAAGGCGGTCGAGACCTGCGTCCCGTTGATCAGCGCCAGCCCCTCCTTGGCGCTGAGCGCGACGGGGGAGAGGCCCGCGGCGGCCAGCGCCTCGGCGCCGCCCATCTCGCGCCCGTCATGGATCGCGCGCCCCTCGCCCAGCATCACCGCCGCCATGTGCGCGAGCGGCGCGAGGTCGCCCGACGCGCCGACCGAGCCCTGCGCCGGGATTACCGGCGTCACGCCGCGCGCCAGAATCGCCTCGAGCAACTCGACCAGCACCGGCCGCACCCCCGACGCGCCGCGCCCGAGGCTCAACAGCTTCAGCGCCATGATGAGCCGCACGGTCGGCGTCTCGATGGGGTCGCCCACGCCGCAGCAATGCGACAGGATCAGGTTGCGCTGCAGCGTCGCCGTGTCCTCGGGCGCGATGCGGACCGAGGCGAGCTTGCCGAAGCCGGTGTTGACCCCATAGACCGGCGCGTCCCCGGCGGCCGCCGCGGCGATCCGGGCGGCCGACGCCTCGATCCCGGCGCGGGCCGAGGGGTCGAGCCGGACCGCCAGCCCCTCGCGCCAGATGCGCTCGAGATCGGCGAGGGTGGCCGCACCGGGGGTGAGGGTCAGCGGGTCAGGCAAGGTCGCCTCCGAAGATGCGGGCGTGAAGCGGGTTGTAGCCGATGCGGTAGCTCAGCTCGGCCGGGTGGGCGGCGTTCCAGACGGCCAGATCGGCGCGCAGCCCCGGCGCGATCCGGCCGCGATCGTCCAGCCCCAGCGCGCGGGCAGCGTGGGTGGTGACGCCCGCGAGGCATTCGGCCGGGGTCATGCGGAAGAGCGTCGCCCCCATGTTCATGGTCAGAAGCAGCGAGGTCAGCGGCGAGGTGCCGGGGTTGCAGTCGGTGGCGAGCGCCATCGGCACCCCCGCGGCCCGCAGCGCGGCGATGGGCGGCGCCTGCGTCTCGCGCAGCGTGTAGTAGGCGCCTGGCAGCATCACCGCGACGGTGCCGCTGTCGGCCATCGCGGCGATCCCGTCGGCGCCGAGGTGTTCCAGATGGTCGGCCGAGATCGCCCCCCGCCGCGCCGCCATCGCCGCGCCGCCGAGGTCCGAGAGCTGCTCGGCGTGCAGCTTGACAGGCAGGCCGAGCCGGTCCGCCGCGTCGAACAGCTGCTCCATCTCGGCGACCGAAAAGGCGATCCCCTCGCAGAACCCGTCCACCGCATCGACCAGCCCCTCGGCATGGGCGGCGGCCAGCCCGTCGATGGCGACCTCGCGCAGATAGGCGGCGCGGTCGTCCTTGTACTCGGGCGGCAGCGCGTGGGCGGCGAGCCAGGTGGTGACGATCCGCACCGGCCGCTCGGCGGCGATCCGGCGGGCGGTGCGCAGCATCCGCAGCTCGGTCTCGACGTCGAGCCCGTAGCCCGACTTGACCTCGATGGTCGTGACGCCTTCCGCGATCAGGTGGTCGGCGCGGGCCAGCGCGCTGTCCAGCAGCGCCGCGTCCGACGCCCCGCGGGTGGCGCGGACCGTGGACAGGATGCCGCCGCCCGACCGCGCGATCTCTTCGTACGAGGCACCGTTCAGGCGCATGTCGAACTCGACCGCGCGGTCGCCGCCGTGGACCAGATGGGTGTGACAGTCGATCAGCCCCGCCGTCACCAGCCGCCCGCCGAGGCTCTGCCGCGGCCCTTCGGGCGCGTCGGACGCCGGCCCCACCCAGGCGATCCGGTCGCCATCGAGCGCGATTGCCTGCCCCTCGGTGACGGTGAAGCCCACCCCCTCGGGGGTCAGGGCGGCCTCGGCCACGGTCGCGTCGGTCAGGATCATTCGGCCCCCAGGTCCCGGGCAGCGATTCCCGGGCTTGTCGCGTCGTCGGTGTCGAGTATTATGACTATGCATATTCCTGTCAAGCGAGGTTCCCGCGATGGCCCACCTTCACGCTGCCGAGGCGCTGCTGCCCGAGGGCTGGGCCCGGGATGTTAGGATCACGCTCGGCCCCGACGGGCGCATCGCCGCGGTGGGGCAGGGGCCCGCCGCCCCCGGCGATCACCGCGCGGGCGCGCTGGTCCCGGCGCCCGCCAACAGCCACTCGCACGCGTTCCAGCGCGCCATGGCGGGGTTGAGCGAACGGCGCGGGGCGGGCGAGGACAGCTTCTGGACCTGGCGGGCGCTGATGTACCGCTTTCTCGAGACGATCACCCCCGCGCAGGTCGAGGCCATCGCCGCCTTCGTGCAGATGCAGATGCTCGAGGCAGGCTTCGGCAGCCATGTCGAGTTCCACTACCTGCACCACGCCCCGGGCGGGCAGCCCTACGCGGACCTCGGCGAGATGTCGGCGCGAATCGCGGCGGCGGCGGCGACCTCGGGCATGGGCCTGACGCTCTTGCCGGTGCTCTACCGCTTCGGCGGCTGCGACCGGCGGGCGCTCGCGGGCGGGCAGCTGCGCTTCGGCAACGACCCCGACCGCTACGCCCGGCTGGTCGAGGCCGCCGCCCGGGCCTTGGCGCCGCTGCCCGACGCCCGCCTCGGCGTGGCCCCCCATTCGCTGCGCGCGGTGGCGCCCGACGATTTCGCCCCGCTCGCCGCGCTCACCGACGGCCCGATCCATATGCACCTCGCCGAGCAGATCCCCGAGGTCGATGAGGTCCGCGCCGCCTATGGCGCCCGGCCCGTCGACTGGGCGCTCGACCACCTCGACCTCTCGCCGCGCTGGTGCCTGATCCACCTCACCCAGATGACCCCGGCCGAGACCACCGCGCTCGCCCGCACCGGCGCGGTCGCGGGCCTCTGCCCGCTGACCGAGGCGAGCCTCGGCGACGGCATCTTCGACGGGGTGCGCTGGATGGGGGCGGGGGGGGCGATCTCGCTCGGCTCGGACAGCAACATCCGCATTTCGCTCGCCGAAGAGCTGCGCCAGCTCGAGACGAGCCAGCGCCTGCGCGACCATTCGCGCGCCGCGCTCGCCACCGCCGAGCAGTCCACCGGGCGCCGCATCTTCGAGGCGTCCGCGCGGGGCGGGGCCCAGGCGGCGGGGCGCGGGGCAGGGGTGATCGCGGTGGGCGAGCCGGCCGACCTCCTCGCGCTCGACATGACCCACCCGGACCTCGAGGGGCTGGCGGGCGACACGATCCTCGACAGCTTCGCGATGGCCGGTGGCTCCGAGATGGTGGCCGACGTCTGGTCGGGCGGGCGCCACATGGTCCGCGGCGGCCGCCACGTCGCGCGTGAGGCGATCACCGCCGCCTACCGCGCCGCCGTGCGTCCCCTGCGCGACGGCTGAGGCGCGAAAGTCCGCCTCTTTCCGGCCCAAGCACCTGCGGCGGCGGTCAGTAGCGCGTCATCAGCCGGTGGCCGTGCCGATAGGCGAGCCGCACGCAGGTCAGCACCCGCCGCTGCCATTGGGTCCGCCGCTCGATGCAGAACAGCGCCGCCCCCGCGGCGCACCCCAGCGCGGCGGACTGCTCCGCGTCGGCCTCGGCGGCGCAAAAGGCGATCTCGGCGCTGCTGTAGGGGATCTTGCCGACCAGCCACTCGTTCGGGCCGCTCTCGGTGAAATCGGCCTCGGCGGCGTCGGGGACGGCGGCCAGGTTGATCCAGCGATCCTCGAACTGATAGGGCGCCCCGTCCGCCAGATGCAGGCAGATCAGATGGCGCACCCGGGTCCGCGCCCCGATCTTCAGCCGCGCCTGTGCCTCGGGCGGGGCGGGGGTGATGGCCGAGTGCAGCAGTCGGTAGCCGTAATCCGCCCCCATCTCGCCGATCTCGTCGCGCACCAGCGGGATCTTGACCCGCGCCTGTCTGAGCGGGGCGAGCCTCACGCGGGTCCCCGCCTTGCGTCGCCGCTCGATCAGCCCGTCGTCGACCAGCTCGCGCATGGCGCGGGCCACGGTGGTGCGGGCGACGCCGAAGCGCTCGGCCAGGTCGATCTCGTCGGGCAGGCGGGTGCCGGGCGGGAACTCGCCGGCCTGGATACGGGTCAGGAGGTCGGCCTTGATGGTGCGGTAGCTGGTGGTCGTGGGCGGCATCGGCGAACCATCCGGGCGGCTGGAGGGCCAAGCATAGGGCTTTCCGAACGCCCGGCAATCGCCCTTGCCGACCAGGCGCCGCCCTGCGCGCTTGCGCACGCCTGCGGGGCGCCGCATAAGCAGCGGCGCGGGCGGTTAGCTCAGTTGGTAGAGCGCTTCGTTTACACCGAAGATGTCGGGGGTTCGAGCCCCTCACCGCCCACCATGGCGCCACCCCCCACCGGGCCAGGGAGGCCGCGCCGGATGTGCAACCTCTACACCCACCGCCGCCCGCAAGAGGCGATGCGGCAGCTCTTCGCCGGGCTCGACGACCGCGGCGTGAACCTCGCCCCCGCGGATTTTTACCCCGACCAGCGCGCCCCGATCATCCGCCACGCGGCCGAGGGAGGGCTGGCGCTGGCGCTCGCCCGCTGGGGGATGCCCTCGCCGCCGCAGTATCTCCGCACCGCCCGCGATCCCGGCGTGACGAACATCCGCAACACCGCCTCGCCCCACTGGCGCCGGTGGCTCGGCCCCGCGCACCGCTGCCTCGTGCCGCTCACCGCCTTCGCCGAGCCTTGCGGCGCCGGCCGGGGCAACCAGTGGTTCGCCCTCGCCGACGACCGGCCTGCGTTCTTCGCAGGGATCGAGACCCGCGGCTGGCGCTCGCTGCGCAAGGTCCGGGACGGCGAGACGGTGGACGATCTCTTCGCCTTCCTCACCACCGCCCCGAACGCCGAGGTCGCCGCCGTCCACCCGAAGGCGATGCCGGTGATCCTCACCACACCCGCGGACTGGCAGACGTGGATGGAGGCCGACTGGGCCGCGGCGCGCCACCTGCAGCGCCCGCTGCCCGACGGGGCGCTTCGCCTGGTCGATCCGCCGGGCTGAGCCGTCAGCGCATCCCGTCGTTGCGCCGCCGGCGCCGGATCAGCGTCGCGGTATAGATGGCGAGGGCCGCCCAGATCAGCGGGAATGCGATGCGACTGACGCCGGTGAACGGCTCGTGGAAGACCAGCACCGCCGTCAGGAACACCATCGTCGGCGCGATGTACTGCAGCACCCCGATCGTCGACAGCCGGATCAGCTTGGCCGCGTTGGCGTAAAGCATCAGCGGCACGGCGGTGATCGCGCCGCTGCCGATCAGCATCAGCGTGTCGTGCCAGTTGGCGCCGAAATGCCCCTCGCCGCGCGCCGCGAGCCACAGCACATAGGCCAGCGCCGGCAGCGACAGGATCAGCACCTCGACCGTGAACCCCTCGTTGGCGGGCAGGGGCAGGCTGCGCTTGCAATAGGCGTAGATCCCCCAGCTCAGCGTCAGGCCGATCGCCACCAGCGGCAGCCCGCCGGCCGAGAAGGTCAGCAGCAGCACCGCGATCACCGCGAGCGAGATCGCCGCAAGCTGCGCCCGCGTCAGCCGCTCGCCCAAGAGCGCGGCGCCAAGCGCGATCGAGAACAGCGGGTTGATGTAATAGCCGAGCGCCGCCTGCAGCGCCCGGTCATGGGTCACGGCCCAGACGTAGATCAGCCAGTTGATCGAGATCAGCACCGCCGTCAGCGCCGCCATCCGCACCAGCCGCGGCTGGCGCAGCGTGCCGACGACCGTCCCGAGCCCGCCCTTGACCGCCAGCACCGCCGCCGCGATGGGCAGCGACCAGAGCACCCGGTGGGCGATGATCTCGGTCGCCGGGATATGCGCCATCTCGCGCATGTAGAGGGGCAGAAACCCCCAGATGAGATAGGTGGCGATGGCGAGTGCCAGGCCCCGGGGCGAGTCGGTCTGGGTGTCGGGCGCGCGCATGGCCGCTCTCTAGCCCGCGGCCGCGGCAGGCGCCATCGGGGATGACGCACCGCGCGCCGCGGCCCGCGGGCTTGAGAAGCGGGGCGGAACCGGCTAGCGAGCCTTCATGCGGATCTTGTTTCTCGGCGATGTCATGGGCCGGGCCGGGCGGCGGGCCATCGCCGAGCGGCTCGAGCCGCTCAAGGCGCGGCTCAAGGCCGACTTCACCATCGTGAACGGCGAGAACGCCTCGGGCGGGATGGGGCTGACCGCGCCGCACGCGAAACTGCTGCTCGAGGCGGGCGCCGACGTGGTGACGCTGGGCGACCACGCCTTCGACCAGAAGGACATGATGGCCTTCATCGACAGCGAGCCGCGCATCCTGCGGCCGCTGAACTTCGCGCGCGAGGCACCGGGCCGCGGGGCGCGGGTCTATGCCGACCGGCGCGGGCGCAAGGTGCTGGTGACCCAGGCGCTCGGGCAGGTGTTCATGAAGCGGCCCTTCGACGACCCGTTCAGCGCCGTCGATGCGGTGCTGCGCACCCATGTCCTCGGCGGCGGGGTGCAGGCCGCGGTGGTGGATTTCCACGCCGAGGCGACGAGCGAGAAGATGGCGATGGGGCACTGGTGCGACGGCCGGGCGAGCCTCGTCGTCGGCACCCACACCCATGTCCCGACCGCTGACACCGCGGTGCTCGGGCGCGGCACGGCCTATCAGTCCGACGCGGGGATGTGCGGCGACTACGACAGCATCATCGGGATGCAGAAGGACGAGCCGATGCGGCGGTTCCTGACCGGCATGTCGCAGGGCCGCTTCGTCCCGGCCGAGGGCGAGGCCACGCTTTCGGGCGTGCTGGTGGTCACCGACGACCGCACCGGCCTCGCGCAATCGGTCGAGCCGGTGCGCGAGGGCGGGCGCCTGAGCCCCTCCCCCGCGGCCTGAGCGGCGCCCCGTCCGGCGCACGGCTGCCCCCGCGGGCACCCGCCAACCGCCAGACCGTGCAAGTCTGCCCCGTCCCCCCCCCCCCGAGCACACCACCCACCACCTCGGGCTGGACCCAAATATCCCCGCCGGAGGCATCCCGGGGGTGCAACCCGCTCGACGCCGCGGCCACGCGCCGCGCTGACCCGGCGTCGCGGGCACGCGCCCCGCGCTTGCGGGCCGGGGCGACATGAGGCAACCCTGCGCCGAACCGCCCGCGCGCGGGCCAAGGTCAAGAGGCGTCGATGTTCGGGATAGCGCTCGGCGGGCAGACCGCGGCGATCACCACGCTGGTCATCGTCGCCGTGATGTTCGTGCTCTTCATCCGCGAGGACAAGCCGCCGGAGGTCATCGCGCTCGGCACCGCCGCGCTGATGCTCGTCCTGGGGCTCGTGCCGCTCAAGGACGCGACCGAGGTCCTGTCGAACAACGCGCCCTGGACCATCGCCTTCATGTTCATCATCATGGGCGGCCTGCTCAGGACCGGGGCGCTCGACCAACTCAGCCGGATGGTCGCGGCCCGGGCGGGCGAGCGGCCCATCGCCACCATTGCCGCGATGTTCGTCTTCGTCTGCCTCGCCTCGGCGATCATGAACAACACGCCGGTGGTCGCGGTGATGATCCCGATCGTCATCCAGGTCGCCAAGCGGGCCGGCATCTCGGCCTCGAAGCTGCTGATGCCGCTGAGCTATTTCACCGTCATGGGGGGGATGATCACGCTCATCGGCACCTCGACCAACCTGCTCGTGGACGGGGTGATCCGCTCGAAGGGGATGGAGCCGTTCGGCATCTTCGACATCGCCCCGGTGGGCATTGCGGTGACGCTTGCCGGGGGGGCGTTCATCGCGCTGGTCGGCTGGCGGCTTCTGCCCGACCGCGGCTCGATGGCGTCGTTCCTGACCGACCGGGCGCAGATGAAATACTTCACCGAGGTCGCCATCCCCGCCGACAGCGGCATCGTCGGGATGAACGTCAACGAGGTGAAGATGTTCAAGCGCGAGGCGGTGCGCGTGATCGACGTGCTGCGCGGCGACGCCTCACTGCGCCGCGACATGGCCAACGTGGTGCTCGAGCCCGGCGACCGGGTGGTGATCCGGTCCGAGATGGCCGACCTGCTCGAGATGCAGCAGAACAAGGACCTGCGCGCGCTCGACAAGCTCAGCTCGGTGCAGACCGAGACGGTCGAGGTGCTGATCTCGCCCGGCGCGCGGATGATCGGCCGCCGGCTGGGCGATCTGCGCCTGCGCCGCCGCTACGGCGTCTACGCCATCGCCGCGCATCGCCGGAACCAGAACATCGGCCGCCAGCTCGACGACCTGGAGGTGCGGGTCGGCGACACGCTGATCCTCGAGGGCGCGCCCGAGGACATCGCCCGGCTTGCCGCCGACATGGACCTCGTGGACGTGAGCCACCCCACGACCAAGCCGTTCCGCCGCAAGCACGCGCCCATCGCCACCGCCTGCCTTCTGGGCGTGGTGGTGCTGGCCGCCTTCGACGTGGCGCCGATCATGGCGCTGTCGTTCCTCGCCGCCTCGATCATCCTCATCAGCGGCTGCGTCGATCCCGACGAGGCCTTCGGCTTCGTCGAGGCGCGGCTGCTCGCCATGATCTTCGCCATGCTGGCGATCGGCGAGGCGCTCGATTCGACCGGCGCCGTGAAGCTGATCGTGGACCAGATCTCGCCGCTGCTGGCGGGACATTCGCCGTTCTGGACGCTGGTGACGGTGTATTTCCTCGGGCTGATCCTGACCGAGCTTCTGTCGAACAACGCCGTGGCGGTGATCCTGACGCCGATTGCCATCGAGCTGGCCCAGCAGCTCAACCACGACCCGCGCGCCTATGTGGTGGCGGTGATGTTCTCGGCCTCGGTCGCCTTTGCGACCCCGATCGGCTACCAGACGCACATGATGGTCTATGGGCCGGGCGGCTACAAGTTCACTGACTTCATGCGCTTGGGCATCCCGCTCGACATCGTGACGGGGGTGGTGGCCTGCCTGATGATCCCGCTGCTCTGGCCGCTCTAGGCGGCCGGCGCCGCGCTCCGCACCGCCGCCTCGGCGGCCGCGGCGAGGCTCTTGCGGTCATGCCCCGCGACCGGGATCGGCCGGTGCAGCGTCACCGTGACGTGCCCCTGCCGCGGCTGGGCCAGAACGGCCAGCAGATGCGGCCCCAGCGCCATGTCCCCCCACCACCCGTAGAACGCGGGGTCGCGCCCCGGCGGCGCGGCATAGGCGGCGCTGACCGGCTGGATCGCCAGACCGGCCGGCAGGTCGGGGTCGAGGAAGGCCTGGAACAGCGTCGGCTTGAACGGCAGCACCCGCCGCCCGTCGGTCGAGGTGCCCTCGGGGAAGAACAGCAGCCGGTGCCCGGCTTGGGTGCGGGCGGCGAACTCGGCCGCCTGCTGGCGGGCGAGGCGCGGGTCGCGGATGACGAAATGGGTGTTCGTCACCCGGGTCAGGATGTTGATCCCGGGCCAGCCCGCGACCTCGGCCTTCGACACGAAGAACAGCGGCGCCGCGGCGTTCAGCACGAGGATGTCGAGCCAGCTCGAGTGGTTGGCGACCATCGCGCCGGGGCCGCGCATCGGCGCCCCGACCCGCCGCCAGCCAATCCCGAGGCACCAGAGCGTCAGCCGGCACACCCCCTGCACCCACGGCCCGGTGACCGGCCGCCGCGGGCCGGCGACCAGCCGCTCGACCCCGCGCAGCGGCAGGATCAGCACGACCCCCGGCCCCAGCACCAGCAGCACCGCGACCAGCCGCACCGCGGCCAGCGCCCAGCCGAGCGGTCCGGGCCGGGGCAGCGGCGGGGGTGCGGCGCCGCGCCATGTCGCATCGGTGCCGCGCTCCGGGCGCGCGCGGGAGGCCGGGTCGGCGGAGGAGGGGGCGCGCTCGGGCGAGCTCATTCCTCGCGCCGGCGGTCCTGATAGAAGCTGCGGTGCCGGTCCGACATGGCGGCGGTGTCCATCAGCAGGAACACGTCGGTGGTGTTGAACGCATGGTCGATCCACGCGCCCTCGCCGACCACCCCGCCGAGCCGCAGATAGGCCTTGATCAGCGCCGGCATCGCCGTCATCGCCGCCTTCCGGTCCAGCCCCGCCTCGGGGATCAGGTCCATCCGCGTGGCGTTCGGCGGCCGCGCCGTGGCCCGCAGCTCGGGCGGGGCGAGGTGGTGGTGATGCAGCCACGCCAGCGCCGGGGCGAGCGCCTCGACGTCGGTGCCGTGAAAGCTCGCGACGCCGAACAGGATCTCGATCCCGTGGCCGAGCACATAGTCGGCCAGCGCGTTCCACAGCAGGAACATCCCGATCCCGCCGCGGAACTCGTCGGCCACGCAGGACCGCCCCAGCTCGACCAGCCGCCGCCCCGAGGCGCGCAGCGGCGCCAGATCGTATTCCTCGTCGCAGTAGAAGCGGCCGAACCCCTCCGCCACCTCGCCGCGCAACAGGCGGTAGACGCCGACGACGTGATCAACCTCGGGCGGGTCGCGGCGGGTATCGACGAGGATCAGGTGATCGACGACCGGGTCGAAGGCATCCCGCTCGAGCCGCGCGGCGTGATCGACCAGCGGCCCGTCGCCGCCCAGCTCCTCGACGAACACGCGGTAGCGCAGGCGCTGCGCCCCGCGCAGGTCGGCCTCGGTGGTGGCAAGCCGCGTCTCAAGCCAGTTGGGCGCCCGGGTCACCACGCGCGCCCCGCAGCTGCCCATTGTGGTTGCGCGGCAACCCGCCGGACCAACGTGGGGGATCGGCGGATTTCCGCTTGACACACCTTAGGGTTGCACGTCCACATTAACGTGATTGATCCGTAACTGTTGAAATGATGACCAATTCCAGCACCACCCGCCGACCGTCCAGAACCTGTTTGCCTGCCTCAGGAAAATTGACCGTCACCCGATCGCCGAT
Source organism: Paracoccus panacisoli (assembly GCF_042435015.1). Lineage (NCBI taxonomy): Bacteria > Pseudomonadati > Pseudomonadota > Alphaproteobacteria > Rhodobacterales > Paracoccaceae > Paracoccus > Paracoccus panacisoli. Next base: position 93,102 of record NZ_JBHMQU010000046.1, read on the forward strand.
CCGCGACTGGACCTGTCCCACCCCCCACTCGGGCGCGCCTGGATGGCGCACCAGCATTCCGGGCTCGAGGATGTCGTTGACCATCGGCGCTCCTTCGTCGTCGGGCCGAGAGGCTAGCGGACGATGACCGCGCCGACAATCATCAACGCGGCGACCGCCGCCACTGTCCCCGAAGCCGACCTGGCCAGCCTCGTCGCCGCCCGGCTCTGCCACGACCTCGTGTCGCCCTTGGGCGCGATCGGCAACGGGGTGGAACTGCTCGAGATGTCGGGCGACCAGTCGGGGCTCGCCCGCTCGCCCGAGCTGAGCCTCATCACCGAAAGCGTGCGGGCGGCGCGGGCGCGGCTGCGGTTCTTCCGCAGCGCCTTCGGCCATGCGCCCGCCGACGCGCGGGTGGCGCTGCCCGAGATCGCCCAGCTGCTCGGCGACGTGACCGAGGGCACGCGGCTCACGGTCGAGCTGAACGGGCAGGGGGACCTCGCCCGGCCCGAGGCGCGGATGCTGCTGCTGTCGTTCCTCTGCCTCGACAGCGCCATGCCCTGGGGCGGGCGGGTGCTGATCTGCCGCACGGCGCCCGGCTGGCGGGTGGTGGGCGAGGCGACGCGGATGCGCATCGACCGCGACCTGTGGCGCTGGCTCGACGGGGACGCGGCGCCGATGCAGCCGATGCCCCCGGCGGCGGCAGTGCATTTCCCGCTGCTGGGCCGGATGGCCGCGCAACTCGCCCGCCCCGTGACGTGGGAGGTGGACGAGACCGGCGCCGAGATCAGCTTCTGACCCCGGCGTGCCCGCTTAGCCCCGCACCGTCCCGTCGCCGGTCACGAGATACTTGAAGCTCGTCAGTTGCTCGGCCCCCACCGGGCCGCGGGCGTGCATCTTGCCGGTGGCGATGCCGATCTCGGCCCCCATGCCGAACTCGCCCCCGTCGGCGAACTGGGTCGAGGCGTTGCGCATCAGGATCGCGCTGTCGAGGCGCTGGAAGAACTGCTGCGCGGTCGCGTCGTTCTCGGTCAGGATGCTCTCGGTGTGCTGGCTGCCGTAGCGGCGGATATGGGCGATGGCGCCCTCGACGCCGTCGACCAGCCGGGTGGCGATGATCATGTCCAGAAACTCGCGCCCGAAATCGTCGGGCGCGGCGGGCGTGGTGCCGGGGATCTGCGCCAGCTCGCCCTCGGCGCGGACCTCGACGCCCGCATCCAGCAGGTCGCGGATCAGCACGTCGCCGTGCCGGGCGAAGAAGCCGCGGTCGATCAGCAGGCACTCGGCGGCGCCGCAGATGCCGGTGCGGCGGGTCTTGGCGTTCAGCACCACCCGTCGCGCCTTCTCCAGATCGGCGTCGGCGTCGGCGTAGACGTGGCAGATACCCTCGAGGTGCGCAAAGACCGGCACCCGCGCCTCGGATTGCACGAGGCTGACCAGGGCCTTGCCGCCGCGCGGGATGATGACGTCGATCAGGCCTTGGGCCCGCAGCATCGCCGTCACCGCGGCGCGGTCGCGGGTGGGCACCATCTGGATCGCCGTTTCGGGCAGGCCCGCGGCGCGCAGCCCCTCAGCCATCGCCGCCAGGATCGCCGCCGATGAATGCAGCGAATCCGTCCCGCCGCGCAGGATCACCGCGTTGCCGGACTTGAGCGCCAGCGCGCCCGCGTCAGCGGTGACGTTCGGACGGCTTTCGTAGATCACCCCGAGCACCCCCAGCGGCGTCGCCACCCGCTGGATGTGCAGCCCGTTCGGCCGGTCCCATTCGGCGAGCACCCGCCCGACCGGATCGGGCTGGGCCGCGACCGCGCGCAACCCCTCGGCGATGCCCGCGATCCGCGCCGGGTCGAGCCGCAGCCGGTCGATCATGGCGGGCGCAAGGCCCTTGTCCTCGGCATGGGCGAGGTCGCGGGCGTTGGCGGCGAGGATGTCGTCCTGCGCGGCCATGATCGCCGCGGCGGCCCCGGTCAGGGCGGCGGCCTTCTGCGCGGGGCTGGCCACGGCCAGCTCGGCCGCAGCCTCGCGGGCGGCGGCGCCCATGCGGGCGATCAGGGCGTCGGGGGACTCGGTTTCAAGCGTCTCGGTCGTCATCATGCGGTCCTCTCGCCCGTGCCGGCGCCGGAGTAGGGGCCCCCCGCCACCAGCGCGCGCTGGTAGGCCGGGCGGGCGTGGATGCGGTCCAGCCAGCCGCGCGTCGCCGGGCGGTCGGCCAGCCCGCCGCGCAGGGCCGCCATCTCGACCGGAAAGCTCATCATCACGTCGGCGGCGGTGAAGCGGCCGGCGGCGAACCAGCCGTCGCCGGTCAGGCTCGCCTCCCACCAGTCGAGCTGGCGGGTCATCTCGGGGCCGAGATAGGCGGTCTCGACCCCGCCCGTGATGGCCCGCGCCACCGGGCGCAGCGGCCACGGCACCGAGGTCGGGATGCGCCCCAGCACCAGCCGCATCACCAGCGGCGGCATGGCCGACCCCTCGGCATAATGCAGCCAATAGCGCACCGCGTCGCCCTCGTCCGTGCCCTCGTCGGGCAGCAGCGCCGAGCCGCGGGCGAGCGCCACGACGATGGCCCCGGTCTCGGCCAGCACCCGGTCGCGGTGCACCACCAGCGGCGCCTTGCCCAGCGGGTGCAGCGCCTTGAGCGAGGCGGGCGCCAGCATCGTCTTGGGGTCGCGCTGGTGGCGGACCAGCTCGTAGGGCAGGCCCAGCTCCTCGGCGAGCCAGATGACCCGCTGCGAGCGGCTTTCGTTCAGGTGATGGATGGTCAGCATGAAGGTCCGCCTTGCGATGTGGCGCGTTGGTGCCACAGCGGGGGGACGAGCGGAAGCCCGGACGGGGCTGACGATTTGGGGAGAAAGTCCCAGGCTTCTGTTGCCAGGCGCCTGGGGGCCCCGCCTTACGCGGCTAAGCGCAAGGACTTAGGTTTCGATAACTCGAACTGCTCACGCAGCCAGAGCCACCGGAGCACGGTTGTCGTTGGCAACTGTACTTTTCGGACCGATAACGGTGGTACCTCACCGAGACAAAGCAAACAGCTTTAGACGTTCGTCGATCCTGTTTCGGCCCCATTCGCCCCCAACGAGGGATGGATGGTGGAGCCGCCGGGTACCGCCCCCGGGTCCGATCCGCTTATTACCTGCGCGTTTATGTCCATAGTCCGGGTTGCCCCGAACGAGGATTAAGATAGGCGGCAGCAGGGCGCCGTGCAAGGGCCTCAACAGGGGGCGTTCGCCGGGCGGGCTGACGCGGGGCGAGGCGCGTCGGGACGGAACCTTTGCCCCGGTCAGACGCGTTCCGATAGCGCAACCAGGAAAGGACGTCCCATGCGTTTTGTGCCCGCCCTTGCGTCTCTCGCCCTCGCCCTGCCGCTCGCCGGTGCTGCGGCTGCCGCCGACACCCCGCCCCCCGCCGGGGCTAAGCGCCTGTCCGAGGTCGTCACCGCCATCGAGACCCGCGCCGGCGCCAACCTCGCCTATATCGACGAGGTGAGCTGGGACGACGACGGCTATTGGGAGGTGGAGTACTACACCACCGCCGGGGCCAAGGTTGAGGAAAAGATCGACCCGGTGTCCGGCGAGCTTCGCGCCCGCTGAGCGGCTGAATCTTTTGACTGATCAAACGCGCGGCCCTCTGCCGCGCGTTTCGCATTGTGGAACGGCTCAGTTACCGGTCGACTGGGGCACACGTCGCCATTCCACGTTGCGGAACGACCCGCCTTTCCGGTGGCCACGACGCACCCTCCCGTGTGACCCTGAGGCTGAACCGACACGAGAGGGATGACCGATGACCCCCAGCGCCACGCCCGCCACCCCGCCCGCCAGCGACATCCCCCTCGACGACACGGCGCTGGCCGAGGCGCTGCTCGACGCGCTCGAGACCCACATCCTGCCGCTCACCCGCGAGGGCGTGGCGCGCGGCAACAAGATCTTCGGCGCCGCGGTGCTGCGGAAATCCGACGGCGCGGTGGTGCTGGCCGAAGCCAACGCCGAGACCGAGAACCCGCTCTGGCACGGCGAGGTCCACCTGCTGAAGACGCTGCACGAACTGCCCGAGCCGCCCGACCCGCGCGGGCTCATCTTCCTGTCCACGCACGAGCCCTGCTCGATGTGCCTCTCGGCGATCACCTGGGCGGGGTTCGACAATTTCTTCGACTTCTTCACCCACGAGGACAGCCGCGACAGCTTCGCCATCCCGCATGACCTGCGCATCCTCAAGGAGGTCTTCACGCTCGACCCGGGCGGCTATCGCCGTGAGAACGCCTATTGGCGCGCCCGCTCGGTGGCCGAGGTGATCGCGGGCGCCGATCCGGCACGCCAGCCCGCCCTGCGCGCGCGGGCGCAGCGGATCGCGGATGCCTATGCGGAGCTCTCGGCGGCCTATCAGTCGGGCAAGGCGGGGAACGCGATCCCGCTCGCCTGACCGGCTAGCCGTTCCATTCGATGACGAGCTGGGTTTGCGTCACCACGGCCGCGGCCTTGCCGTCCGGTCGGGTGATGGTCGTCTGCCAGACCATCGTCGTGCGCCCTTTATGCAGCGGCACGGCCCGCGCGGTCGCGGTGTCACCGATGCGGATCGGGCGCAGGAAGTTGGTCTTGCTCTCGACCGTGGTGGTGGTCTTGCCGGGCGGCAGGTTGATCATCGTCGCGGTGCCGCCGAGGTTGTCGGCCAGCGCCATGATCGCGCCGCCGTGCATGACCCCGTTGCGGTTGGCCAGTTCAGGCGTCACCGCCATCTCGGCCACCACCTCGTCGGGGGCGACCGAGATGAGCTTGAACCCCAGCAGCCGCGCAAAGGCCGGCTGGTCGAAGGCGATACGCTCCTGCTCGTCGCTGTCCATGCGCGGTCCCCCCGGAAGGCGCGGCGGGGACCATGGGGCCCCCGCCGATGGTCTCAGTTGCTGGCCGGGGCGCCGGGCGCGGCCGGTGCAGCGGCAGCGTCGGGCGCGGCCGGGGCGGCGGGCGCACCGGGCGCAGCAGGAGCTTCGGCCGGCGTCTGCGCGGCAGACGCCTGCGCCAGCGCGGCGGCCTGGGCCGAGGTCACGAAGTCATAGGGCAGCTCGGCCACCCGCAGCCACTGCTGCTGCTTGAGCCAGTAGGCCGACCAGTTCTCGTAGATCTTGCGGAAGCTCTCGTTCGAGGCGGCATACTCGTCATAGAGCTTGCGCGACTCGGCGAAGGCCGCAGCCAGCACGTCGTCGGGGAAGGCGTGGACCCGCGCGCCCTGCGCCATCAGCCGCATCAGCGCGTCGGGGTTGCCGTTGTCGTACTTGGCCACGCAATGGGTCATCGCCTCGGCGCAGGCGGCCTCGAGCGCGGCCTGGTAATGCGCCGGCAGCGCCTTCCACTTGTCGAGGTTGACGTAGAGGCCGACGTTCGCCGTCCCCTCCCACCAGCCGGGGTAGTAGTAGTGCTGCGCGACCTTCTGGAAGCCCAGCTTCTCGTCGTCGAAGGGCCCCGAGAACTCGGCCGCGTCGATCGTTCCGCGCTCGAGCGCCGGGTAGATGTCGCCCCCCGCGATCTGCTGCGGCACGACGCCGAGCCGCTGGAGGATGGTGCCGCCCAGGCCCGCGATCCGCAGCTTGAGGCCGCGCAAGTCGGCGAGCGAGGTGATCTCTTTCCGGTACCAGCCGCCCATCTGGGCGCCGGTGTTGCCCGAGGGGATCGAGCGCAGGTTCGACTTGCCCACGAACTCGTTCACCAGCTCGCGCCCGCCGCCGTAGTAGAGCCAGGCGATGGTCTGGCGGGTGTTTAGCCCGAAGGGCAGCGAGGTGTCGAAGGCCCAGGTCGGGTCGGTGCCGATCTTGAAGCTGCCGAGCGAATGGGCGCATTCCACGGTCCCGTCGCTCACCGCGTCGATGGCCTGCAGGCCGGGGACGATCTCGCCCGCCGCGAAGGGCTGGATCTGGAAGCCGCCGTCGGTCATCTCCGACACGCGCCGCGCGACCTGCTCGGAAATCCCCCACAGCGTCTCGAGGCTTTTCGGATAGCTCGAGGTCAGGCGCCAGCTGATGCTGGGCTTGCCCTGCGCAAGCGCCGGGGCGGCGAGCATGGCAGCGGCGCTGCCCATGCCGGCGGTGGACAGAAAGACACGGCGTTTCATCAGCTTCTCCTGTTCGGTCGGGCGCGCCGCGGGGTGGGGCCGCGGCGCCGGATCGCTTGGGGATGGGGGCGGCGCGCCGGCCGCCCGCCGGGGGGCGTCAGCGCGGCCCAGGGGTCGGTCAGAACCCGGCCTTGATCTTCTCGAACTCGGCCAGTTGCTTTTCGCGCTGCGCCGGGTCGTTCGGGGTCTGGGCGAGGATCGGGCCGCCGGTCTCGCCCAGCTCCTTCACCCGCGGGTCGTCCGAGACCGTCGCGAGGCCCTTCACGTTGGTCGAGCCGTAGCCGATCGTGTCGAGCAGCCCCTTGGCCGAGGACGGGTCGAGCCAGGCGTTGATGAAATCATACATCTTGTCCTCGCTGCCCTGACCGCTCTTCAGGTTCACGAAGCCGCAGAAGAAGGTGGACGAGCCCTCCTTGGCCGCCCGCTGATAGCCGACCGGATAGTTTTCCTTGCGCAGAAGCGCGAGCACGTCGTTCCACGACCACGCCACGTCCACCGCGCCCGAGGCCATCATCTGCGCCTCGTCGGCCGGATCGGCCCAATAGGCGCTGACGTTCTTGTGCGCCTCGCGCAGCCAGTCGGCGGCCTTCTGGAACTGCTCGTCGGTGACGTGGGTCCAGTCGGTCACACCGGTGGCCAGATAGGCCAGCGCCCAGACGTCGTCGGCGCTGTCAGGCAGCGTGGTGCGGCCCTGATAGGCCGGGTTGATGAAGACGTTGAGCGTCGCCACGTCCTCGGCCGGCACCTTCTCGGTGTTGTAGGCGATGGCGGTCGAGCCGAAGTCGGTGGGGATGTACCAGACGCCCTGGTCGTCCTTGAACACCGGCGAGTTGAGGAAGCGCGGGTCGATGTCGGCGAAGGCCGCGATGCGCGAGGTGTCCCACGGCTCGATCAGCCCGGCGTCGCGGTATTTCGACACCATCTGGCTGCACGGGTGGGCGACGTCGGCTTTGAAGCCCGAGGCGAGCTTCTGATAGGCCTCGTCGTCGTCGCCGTAGAAGGCGTAGGTCGGCCCCGTGCCGTGCTTGTCGATGTAGCCCTGGAAGATCGACGGCTCTTCGAAGCCGGCCCAGTCGAAGACCGTGAGCTCGGGATCGGCGGCAAGCGCCGCGGTGCCGAGGGCGGAGAGGGCAAGGGTGATCGCGGTCGAGCGCAGGAAGGTCAAGGCGGGTCCTCCGGGGATGGTCGCGGGGCGCGGGTTGCTGGAAGGACGCTAGCGGTGGCGGTGGCGTGGGGCAAGATGCGCCCGCGCAAGAGCGCGAGAGGGGGGCGGCGGCCCGGGGCACGGGGGTGTGTGCCGGGCGTGGGGGGCTCCGGCCGCCATCCCCACCCATGGCGCTTGCGTCGGGCGTGCGCGCGGGGCAGGTCGGGACAAACGCCCCCCTGCCGAGGACACCCCCCGTGACCGTCGAAGCTCTGCCCGATCCCGTGCCCGTCACCCGCCTCGGCGGGCGGCGGGTGCTGTTCCTGATGGCCGCCGCGGCGGAGTACGGGCCGGCGCTCAGGGCGCGGATCACGCCGGTGATGACCGGGGTCGGCCCGGTCGAGGCCGCGCTCTCGGCCGCCGTGGCGCTCGCCCGGCTGGCGGGGCAGGGGGCGCTGCCGGATCTCGCCGTCTGCCTCGGCAGCGCGGGGGCGCGGCGGCTCGAGCAGGCGGCGGTCTATCAGGCCGAGAGCGTCGGCTACCGCGACATGGACGCCTCGGCGCTGGGGTTTCCGAAGGGCGAGACCCCGTTCGCGGAGCTGCCGGCGGTGCTGCCGCTCAGGACCGTGCCCGGCCTGCCCGCGGCGCGGCTGTCGACCGGGGCGGCGATCGTCTCGGGCGCGGGCTACGACGCCATCGACGCCGAAATGGTGGATATGGAGACCTACGCCGTCGCCCGCGCCTGCATGGCGCATGGCGTGCCGCTGATCGGGCTGCGCGGGATCTCGGACGGGGCCGCGCCGCTGGGCGGGATGCTGGACTGGACGCGCTATCTCGACGTGATCGACGAGCGGCTGGCCGCGGCGCTGGGCGTGGTCGCGGCGGCGCTGGCGGCCGAAGGCTAGTCCTTCAGCACCTGCCCGTCCTTGGCGCGCAGGTCGTTGTGGATCGCCACCGCGGCCCGTGCCCCGGTCCCCATCGCCACGCTGATCTGGTCCAGCCCCTCGACCGCATCGCCCGCGGCATAGACGCCCTCGACGCTGGTGCGCTGGTGGGGGTCGGTGGCGAAGCACTCGCCCTCGACCAGCTCGGTCCCGAGGTCCATCCCCAGCCCGTTGCGGGTGTGCGAGCCGAGCGCGACATAGAGCGTGTCGAGCGTCACCCGGTCCCCGTCGGCCAGAGTCAGGGTCAGCGTGTCGTCGTCGAAGTCGAAGCCCGAGACGGGCGCGGGGATGACGGTGACCCCGGCGATCCGCGCCTCGTCCTGCTCTGTCGCGTCGAGCGACTCGCCGGTCAGCGACAGCAGGGTGATGTCGGGGCTGTAGCTGCGCAGGAACAGCGCCTCGGCCAGCCCGTGCCGGTCGCCGCCCAGCACGCCGATGCGGCGGCCCGCCTGCTCGAAGGCGTCGCAGATCGGGCAGTAGCGCAGCAGGCCGCGCTGCACCGCGTCGTCGTGGATGGCCTCGGCCAGCGGCGGGCGGTGGTTCACCACGCCGGTGGCGATCAGCACGGTGCGGGCGCGGATCGGGGCGCCGCCGCTCCACTCGGCGCGGAACCCCTCGCCGTCGCGGCCGAGCGTCGTGACCTCGCCCTGTTCCAGCTCGGCGCCATACATCCGGGCCTGCGCGGCCATGTTCTCGATCAGGTCGGTGCCGACCACCCCCTCGGGGTAGCCGGCGTGGTTGTGCGAGCGCGGGATCATCTTCAGCCGCCCGTCGCCGCGGTCCACCAGCATCACCCGGCGCCGGAACCGGCCGAGATAGATCGCCGCGGTCAGCCCCGCCGGGCCGCCGCCGATCACCAGACAGTCGACCGGCGCGTCCTGACCGGGCGTGACCGGCGCCTGCGCCTCGGCCGGGGTGGCGGGCCACTGGCCGGGGGTGGCAGCGTCGGTCGGGGCGGCAGAGTCGGGGCGGTCGGACATGGCAGGCACCTTTGCGGGGAATGGCCGGGGCGCAGCGCGCCTCAGCGCATCCGCAACGCGCCGTCGATGCGGATCGTTTCGCCGTTCATGTAGGGGTTCTCGACGATGAAGGCGGCGAGGCGCGCAAACTCCTCGGGGTCGCCCAGCCGCTTGGGGTTCGTGACCTCGGCGGCGAGCCCATCCTGCACGTCCTGCGGCAGGCCGCGCAGCATGGGCGTGCCGAAGATGCCCGGCGCGATGGCGCAGACGCGGATCGCGCTGCGGGCGAGGTCGCGGGCGATGGGCAGGGTCATGCCGGCGATGGCGGCCTTGGACGCCGCATAGGCGGCCTGTCCGGCCTGCCCGTCGAAGGCGGCGATCGAGGCGGTGTTGACGATCACGCCGTTGTCCTCGGCCCGGCCGTTGCGGGCCATGCGCTCGGCGGCGAGGCGCAGGACGTTGAAGCTGCCGATCAGGTTCACCTCGATGGTGCGGCGGAAGCTGTCGAGCCGGTGCGCCCCCTCGCGCCCCAGCGTCTTTTCCCCGATCACGATGCCGGCGCAGTTCACGCAGACGTCGATCCCGCCCATCTGGGCGACCGCGGCGTCGAGGGCGGCCGTGACCGAGGCCTCGTCGGTCACGTCTGTCCGGGCGAAGCCGGCGCGGAGGCCCTCGGCGTAACCCTCGCCCGCGGCCTCGCGGTCGAGGATCACGACCTGCGCGCCGCGGGCGCGGAAATGGGCGGCGGTGGCGGCGCCGAGGCCCGAGGCGCCGCCGGTGACGACGGCGCGTGCGGTGCTGATATCCATGTGAAAAACCCCTCCCTCAGATACGGTCGGGACGGTGTTAGGGCGGCGCCCGTCGCGGGGCAAGCGCCGCATCGGCGGGGCGGCCCCGGTGAGCTACCAGCGCCCCGAGGCGCCGCCGCCCGAGGACGAGCCGCCGCCGAAGCCCGACGAGCCGCCGCTGCGGTTGCCCACCCGTTCCACCCGCTCGCGCCGGCCGGTGCGGTCGTACCAGGTGACGCTGGGCAGGGGGGCGATGCGGCTCGCCTCCCACCCGCAGGCGGGGCAGCGGCGGGTGCGGGTCTCGGTCGCGGTGCGCCAGCCGCCGTCGGGCTGGTCCTCGCGGATCGGCTCGGCCGCGGTGGTCAGCCCCTGGTGGCCGCACTGGGGGCAGCGGTTGCGCCGCCGCCGCTGCCACGCCTGCAACCCGAACATCCCCGCCACCATCGCCCCGAAGGCGGCGAGGCCCGGCAGCGGAGACTGCCGGCGTGGGCGCTCGATCGGCTGGCCGGCGGCGTGCGGGCGGGCGATGCGGTCGATCACGGCCAGCGTGCCCTCGCGCAGCCCGCGGGCATAGTCGCCCTCGCGGAACGAGGGCAGCATAACTCGGTTCATGATGTCCTGCGCCATCATCCCCGCCTCGGGCGGATAGCCGCGGCCGAGTTCGATCCGCGCCTCGCGGTCCCCGGGCAGGACCAGCACCATGAAGCCGTCGTTGCGGGTCCGGTCGCCCACCCCCCAGTGGTTGAAGAGGCGCGTGGCGAAGGGCTCGAGCCCGTCGGTGCCGCCGTAGCGCGCCCGGTCGGTCAGCGTGACCACCGTGCCCTCGACCCCGGTCTGGTCGTGCAGCGCGATCAGCGCTTCGTCCAGCACCCGGGTGTCGGCGGGGGTGAGCAGCCCGGCGAAATCGTTGATCGAGGTGTGCTGCCAGTCGGGCAGCGCCTGCGCCCGGCCCGTGACCGGCGCCAGCATGAGCGCGAGCAGCAGCGCGAGCGCGAGGGCGAGCGGCGCCCGGACGCGGGCGGAGAGGGCGGTCATGGGTTCATCCCCCGTGGTTGCAGCGCCGGAGGGTGGCGCGGGGCCGGGCGGGCGTCAACACGCGGCCCCGTGAGGGAACGTGTGCAGCACCGCCACCGGGGGCAGCCGAGGCCGGCGCCAAGCCCCCGGTTCAGCGCACCAGCATCTCGGGGCCGCCGACGATCAGCGGGTCCGGGGTGCCGATCAGCGACAGATCCTTGCCGGCGTAATCGACCCGGTGCAGCACGGTCTGGATCGCGGCGATCCGCGCCCGGCGCTTGTCGTCCGAGCGGATCACCGTCCACGGCGCCACCGGCGTGTGGGTCAGCGACAGCGTCTCGCGGATGGCCACGGTGTATTCGTCCCACTTGGCCAGACCCTCGACGTCGATCCAGCTCAGCTTCCACTGCTTGAGCGGGTCCTGCTCACGCGCGAGGAACCGACGGAGCTGCTCGGCCCGGCCCACGTTCAGCCACAGCTTGACGAGGATCACCCCGTCCTCGACCAGCAGCTTCTCGTAATCCGGCAACTGGCGGAAGAAATGCGCCCGCTGGGCGTCCGAGGCGAAGCCGAAGACCTTTTCCACCACGCCGCGGTTGTACCAGCTGCGGTCGAAGAGCGCGATCTCGCCCGCGCCGGGCATCTGGGCCACGTAGCGCTGGAAGTACCACTGTTTCGCCTCGCGCTCGTTGGGCTTGGGCAGGGCCACGATATAGGCCGAGCGCGGGTTGAGGTTCTGGCGCACGACCTCGATCGTGCCGCCCTTGCCGGCGGCGTCGCGGCCCTCGAACAGCACCACCAGCCGCTTGCCGGTCGAGATGATGTCGCGCAGCATCTTGACCAGCTCGACCTGCAGGATCTCGCCGTGCGCCTCGTAGTCGGCCTTGGGCAGCTCGGCGCGATAGGGGTAGTCGGGGTCGAGGATGTCCTTCTTGCCCGCCGCCTCGATGGCGCGGCGGACCTCGGGCGGGGCGCCCTTGTGGAAATACTCGGAGATCTCGCCCACGAAGGGGATCTCGGGCGTGGGCCGCGGCGCCTTGGCGCCGGACTTGCCCGGCTTGCCGTCGCCCTTGCCGTCACCCTTCGCGTCGGACTTGGCGCCCGCCTTGCCGTCGGTCCGGGCCGCCTTGGCGCCCGCCTTGGGGTCGGATTTGTCGCCGGTCTTTTCGCCGGTCTTGTCGTTGGGCTTGGCGGATTTCGGGGCGGCGCTGTCTGCCATCGTCAGTCCCTTCCGATGTCGTTGAGGTCGAACGGGGTGGTCTGGTAAATCTCGTTGATCCAGTTGCCATAAAGCAGATGCGCGTGGCTACGCCAACGGTTCGTCGGAACCTGCGACGGATCGTCATCCGGGTAATAGTTCACCGGCACCTCGATCGGCTTTCCTGCCGTCACGTCGCGGTCGTACTCTTCCTTCAGCGTGCCCGAATCGTATTCAAGGTGATTGAAGATGTAGAGGGCGCGGTTCCCGGCAGCCTCGACGAGGCACGGCCCCACCTCGTCCGAGGCGAGCAGCGTCGCCAGCCCCGCCCGGTCGAGATCGGCCTGCGCCATCTCGGTCCAGCGGCTGACCGGGATCAGCACGTCGTCCGAGAAACCGCGCAGATAGGGCGAGGCGGGGGCGAGGTTGCGGTGGCGGAAGCAGCCGAAGGCCTTGTCCTCGAGCAGCAGCTTGGGGACGCCGTGGTAATGCCACGCCATCGCCATGCCGCCCCAGCAGACCCCGAAGGTCGAATGGACGTGGCTCTGCGCCCAGTCGAAGACGCGGCGCAGCTCGTCCCAATAGGTGACCTCGTCGAAGGGCAGGTGCTCGACCGGGGCGCCGGTCACGATGAGCCCGTCGAAGCGCTCGCCCGAGGCCTCGACCTCGGCGAAGCGGCGGTAGAACGAGACCATGTGATCGGCCGCCGTGTTGCGGCTGTCGTGGTCCGACATCCGGATCAGCGACAGGTCGATCTGCAAGGGCGTCGCGCCGATCAGCCGGGCGAACTGGTTCTCGGTCTGGATCTTCTTCGGCATCAGGTTCAGCAGCGCGATCCTGAGCGGGCGGATGTCCTGCTTGGCCGCCCGGTCGGGGGTCATCACCATCACCCCCTCGCGCCCCAGGATGTCATAGGCGGGCAGGTTCTCGGGCAGGGTGATCGGCATCAGCGGGCCTCCTCGGTCTTGCGGTCGATGGCGCGGGCGACGAGATCGACGAAATCCTCGGGCGTGGCGACGGCGGCGACCTCGTCGGCCTCGACCGTGACCCCGCGCCGGGCCATGGCCGCATAGCGCGGCTGGCGGTGGGCGAGCGCCCGGGCATAAGTCCAGCGCACGAAGGCGTCGGGGTCCACGGGCCCCGGGTGGGTCGCGCCATAGGCCGCCCAGGCGTCATCGAGGAAGCGCGGCTGGTAATACATCGGCTTCGGCGCCGCGTCGAAGCGGCGCACCAGCTCGGCCGTGTGCGCCTCGGTGCCACGGATCCAGATCGGCAGCATCAGCGCCGACAGCCGCTCGAGCAGCGGGTCGGCGGGGGTGTCGGGGTCCACCACCTCGCAGATCGACCCCGAGGTGTCGCAGACGAAATTGCCGTAGCCGTAGAGCGCGCGCGCCCGCTCGATGAATTGGCCGCTGTCGGCCATCGCGGCGATCTCGGCCGTGCGGTGCTGGTTCTGGCGCTTCTTGTATTCGTCGAACGCCAGCCCGCCGCGGGACGGGTTGCCGGGCTTGCCGAGATAGGTCGAGAGCGGCGCGAGGTTGTGGAAGGTGATGTTCGACTCGATCCTGACCGAGTCGGTCAGCAGCAGCTCGCGCAGCAGCGGCAGCTTCATCGCGTGGCGCTTGAACTCGTCGGCGATCAGCTCGCCCATGTAGCGGGTGCCGATGCGGTAATCGACGCTGTAGTGGAACCAGTCCCCCGACCGGCGCAGCATCGAGGCGATGTGCGTCTTGCCGAGACCCGACATCCCGAACAGCATCACCCGCTTGTCGGCCGCCGCCCGCCACGCCTGCCCGCTGTCGTAGATCATCGCTTGTCCCCGTTCTGTCGCCGTCTAGCTAAGCCTCGGGCCGGGTGAGCGAAAGGGGGGCGGGCGAAAGGGGGGCGGGCCGGAGCGCGCAGCAAAAAGGGCCCCGCTTGCGCGAGGCCCCCGTTGGTGTGCGTCAGGCGCGGCTCAGAAGCTGTAGCCGACCTTGATCCCGACGCCGAGCGCGTCGGCGTCGGTCATCGAGGCGCGGGCGACGTCCGGGGTCCCGGTTTCCGGGGTCGCGTCGCCGAGCTTGAAGTAGCTCACGCCGGTCGTGATCTTCCACTTGTCCTGGGTATAGATCGCCGCCAGCGAGATGCCCTTGCGCCCGGTGGTGGGCGACAGCGGCGAGACGAGCTTGTCGCCCGCCTTCTCGTAGGTGAAGGACAGCGCGCCCGACCAGTTGTCGGTGAACTTGCGGCCGACGCCGATCACGTAGGTCGTGGTGTCGTCCAGATCGACCAGGCCGCCGCCGGTGACGGCGGTGAAGCGGTCGGGATCGACCTTGAACTCGGACCATTTCACCCAGCGGATCGAGCCGAACACCAGCGTGCCGGGCGCCACGCCGGTCTGGCCCTCGAGGGTCCACGAGCGCGGCGTCTTGACCGTGGTCTCGCTGTTGCCGTTCAGCAGCGGCAGCGCGGGCAGCGGGCCGGGACCATCGGGATCGATCGCCGGGCCGCTTTCGGTGGTGTCGAAGTCATGCTCGATGGGCGAGTTGTAGGTCAGCGAGACGCGGGCCGCGATCTCGGGCTTTTCCCAGCTCGCGCCGAGCACGTAGCCGGTGCCCCAGGCGCTGTCGAGATCGACGTCGTAGCCGTTGACCGGCCCGTAGGCCGCGCCGCGCAGGCCCACGTCACCCGACGCGCGCGAGCCGCGCAGACCGCCGTGGATGCCGAAGCGGTCGTCGAACTTGTAGCGCAGCAGGGCGGTGTAGGTGGTCGAGTCCACCGTGGCGTAGGTGCCGCCGAGGTTCAGCGACCCCTGCGTCGCCGACGCCGGGTTCAGGTTCGGATAGCGGATGTCGGTGCCGAACGGCTGCTCGATGATGAAGGCGGCCGAGAGCTGGTCGTTGATCTGGTATTTGAAGCCCATGCCGACGAAGCTGTAGTCGTCCGCCACGTCGCCGGTCGAGCGCCCGCCCGGATAGACGACGACGCCGCCCGGCCCGCGCAGCGCGAGGTCGCGGCCCGAGACGTCCGGCGTGACCCGCCCGCCCGAGAATTCGACGTAGTTGCCCGGCTCGAACAGGATGTTGAGCGACTGCGGCGCCCGTTCGATCCCGCCCGCCAGCACCGGAGCGGCCGTCAGCATCAGCGCCGCGGCGCCGGTCAAGGTATGTTTCATGATGTCCTCCCTCAGGCCGCAGGTCGGCGGCCGTCGGGTGCAAGCTAGGGGCAGAGGGGGGGCTTGGGTCAATCACGTCGGCGAAATGACACAGCGTTGCATGGAACGGGCGGGGGTTGCGTGGCGCGGGCGCAACGCTCGGGCCGACACGGTGGCTGGTCAGCGCCGCAGCTTTGGGCAGAATGGCGCCATGACACGCGACCGCCTGCATTTCGCCATGCCCCGCCCCGTGCCGCCCGGACTGTGGCGGCGCACGCCGCCCGCGATGTTCCCGCCGATTCTCGGCACGCTGGCGCTGGCGCTGGCGTGGCTGGGCGGGGCGGGGGCCTTTGGCCTGCCGCTCGGGCTGGCGCAGATGGGGGCGGGGATGGCCGTGGCGGTCGGGCTGTTTGCGGTGACGGCCTATACGGTCAAGCTGATCCGCCGCCCGGCGGTGCTGGCCGACGAGCTGACCGTCCTGCCGGGCCGGACCGGGGTCGCGGCGGGGGTTCTGTCGCTCTACCTGCTCGCGGCGCTGATCGGGGTCATGGCCTCGCCCGGGCTGGGCCGGGGGCTGCTCATCGCCACCATGCTGCTGCACGCGGCCTATCTGGCGGTGCTGGTGAGCGTGTTGCGCCGCGGCCCGGCCGAGCAGCGGCGCGTGACGCCGGCCTTCCACCTCGGCTTCACCGGCTGGATCGTCGCGGCCCGCGCCGCGCTCGTGCTCGGCTGGCCGGACCTCGCGGGCTGGCTGTTCTGGCCGAGCCTCGCCGCCGCGCTGGTGATCTGGGGGCTGAGCCTCGCGCAGGCGGCCCGGATGCGCGTGCCGCCGCCGCTGCGGCCGATGCTGGCCATCCACCTCGCGCCGGTGGCGCTGTTCGGGACGGTGGCGCTGGGCCTCGGCTGGACCGGCGCGGGCACCGCCTTCGCCTGGGCCGCGCTTGCCGGCGTGCTGGCGCTCGCGGTGGGCGGGCGCTGGCTGCTCGCCGACGGATTCTCGCCGCTCTGGGGGGCGCTGACCTTTCCGCTCGCCGCCACCGCCGGGCTGTGGGTGACGCTGTGGCGCGCGGTCCCGACCGAGAGCCACCGGCTGGTCGCCGGCGGAACGCTCGTCGTGGCGACGCTGGTGGTGCTGCCGATCCTGTTCCTCGTCCTGAAAGCCTGGGCGCAGGGGCGCCTCGCCGCGCGGACCAACGCCGCCATCGCCTGAGCGGGGGACGCATCGGGCGCGCTGGACTTTCCCGGCGTCCCGTGAAAGGGGGAACTGCCAAACGAACCCCTGACAGGATTGCATCCCATGCAGATTCGCGAGGCGCTGACCTTCGACGACGTTCTTCTGGTTCCAGCGGCGTCGAACGTGATGCCGTCCACGGCCGACACTACCACCTACGTCACCCGCTCGATCCCGATGAACATCCCGCTGATCTCGTCGGCGATGGACACGGTGACCGAAAGCCGCATGGCCATCGCCATGGCGCAGGCGGGGGGCCTGGGCGTCATCCACCGCAACCTGACCACCGAGCAGCAGGCCGACGAGGTCCGCCGCGTCAAGCGGTTCGAAAGCGGCATCGTCTACAACCCGATCACGCTGAGCCCCGACCAGACGCTCGCCGACGCCAAGGCGCTGCGGGCGCGCTTCAACGTCACCGGCTTTCCCGTCGTCGATGCCGAGGGTCGCGTGGTCGGCATCGTGACAAATCGCGACATGCGCTTCGCCAGCGACGACCGGACGCCGGTGCGGGTGATGATGTCGCGCGACAACCTGGCGATCCTGCGCGAGCCCGCCGACCGGGACGAGGCGATCAGCCTGATGAAGGCGCGGCGGATCGAAAAGCTGCTGATCACCGACGACGCCGGGGCGCTGACCGGGCTTCTGACGCTCAAGGACACCGAGCAGTCGGTGCTGAACCCGCTCGCCTGCAAGGACGAGCGCGGGCGGCTGCGGGTGGCCGCAGCCTCGACCGTCGGGGACGAGGGGTTCGAGCGCAGCGTGGCGCTGATCGAGGCGGGCGTGGACCTGGTGGTGATCGACACCGCGCATGGCCACTCCGAGGGCGTCTCCAAGGCCGTGGCGCGGCTGCGCGCGGCCTATCCGGGCCAGCAGATCTGCGCCGGCAACGTCGCCACCGCGCAGGCGGCTCGCGCGCTGGTCGATGCGGGGGCGGATGCAGTCAAGGTCGGGATCGGCCCCGGCTCGATCTGCACCACGCGGATCGTGGCGGGCGTGGGCGTGCCGCAGCTGACCGCGATCATGGACGCGGTGGCGGAGGCCGGCGACGTGCCTGTGATCGCGGACGGCGGGATCAAGTTCTCGGGCGACTTTGCCAAGGCGATCGCCGCAGGCGCCGCCTGCGCGATGGTCGGCAGCGCCATCGCCGGCACCGACGAGAGCCCCGGCGAGGTCATCCTCTACCAGGGCCGGCAGTTCAAATCCTATCGCGGCATGGGCTCGCTCGGCGCGATGGCGCGCGGCTCGGCGGACCGGTATTTCCAGAAGGACGCGGCCTCGGACAAGCTGGTGCCTGAAGGGATCGAGGGCCAGGTCAGCTACAAGGGCCCGGCGGCGGCGGTGATCCACCAGCTCGTCGGCGGCCTGCGCGCGGCGATGGGCTATACCGGCTGCGCCACGGTCGAGCAGATGCGCCGCGGCTGCGAGTTCGTCCGCATCACCGGCGCCGGGCTCAAGGAGAGCCACGTCCACGATGTGCAGATCACGCGCGAGAGCCCGAACTATAGGCTGGGGTGAAGACCAGAGCCGAACTGGCGCGGCCCAGACCGGCTGCGCCAAGTGATTTGCCAAGCTGGCGGCTCAGCGCCGCCTCACATGCTCGCCGCAAAGCGATACCCGATGCCCGGCTCGGTGAAGATCATCCGCGGCGCGGCGGCATCGTCGCCCAGCTTCTCGCGCAGCCGGCCGATCGCGATGCGCAGGTAGTGAGTGTCTCCCAGGTGGGCCGGCCCCCAGATGGTCCGCAACAGCTCCTGATGGGTGAGCAGCCGGCCCGAATTGCCGATCAGGAGAGCGAGCACGTCGAACTCCTTGCGGGTCAGGCGCACCTCCTCGCCCTGCAGCGTCACCGTTCTTGCGGCGAGGTCCACGCTCAGCTCGCCCAGCGTGAGCAGCGGAGAGCTGGGCGGCGTCCCCCGCCGCCGCACCAGCGCCCGGAGACGCGCCAGCAGCTCGGCCGGGGCGAAGGGCTTGGTCACGTAGTCGTCGGCGCCCGCGTCGAGCGCGGCGATGATCTCGGCCTCGTTCGAGCGCACCGAGACGACGACGATGGGCACGTCGGACCATTCGCGGATGGCGGCGATCACCGCCTTGCCGTCCATGTCCGGCAATCCGAGGTCCAGCACCACCGCCGAGGGCGCCCCGGTGGCGGCGCGCTCGATTCCCTCGCGGCCCCGCGCGGCCTCGTCCATGACGTGGCCCGCCCCTTCGAGCACGATGCGCAGGAAGCGGCGGATCGGGGCCTCGTCCTCGATGACGAGCAGGCGCAGCGGGGCGGAGGGGGCGTCAGGCATCGGCGTCCTCGGCGGCAGCAGCAGCGGCGGCGGGCAGCAGCAGGCGGATCGCGGCGCCGCGGCCGTCGGGGGGCGCGATCGCGGCGACCGTGCCGCCGTTGGCTTCGACCATCCCCTTGACGATTGCAAGCCCGAGCCCGGTGCCGGCGGGCTGGCCGTCCCCCTGCACCGCCCGGTGGAAGAGGTCGAACACCCGGCTGCGCTCGGCCACGGGGATGCCCGGTCCCTCATCGATGACCGTCAGCGCCACGCCCTCGGGCACCGGCGCGGCGGTCAGCCGGATGGTGCTGCCCTCGGGCGCGTATTTCGAGGCGTTCTCAAGCAGGTTGACCAGCGCCTGCCCGATCAGCACCGGATCGACGGCCAGCGGCGGGGTGGCCGGGTCGATCTCGACCGCGACGCGGAAGCGCGCGAGCACCCGGGACAGGTCGGCGCGGGCGCGGCCGATCACCTCGGCCACCGCCACCGCCGCGCGCCGCGGGACGAGCGCGCCGTGCCCGAGCCGCGTCATGCCCAGCAGGTTGCCGACGAACCGGTCGAGCCTTCGCGCCTCGTCCAGCGCCTCGACGACCAGCCCGCGCTCTTGCGCCGGGGACAGGCCGCCGGCCTCGACCGCCGACAGCGCCCCGATCACCGTGACCAGCGGCGTGCGCAGGTCATGGCTCACGCTGTTGAGCAGCGCCGCGCGCAGCTTTTCGGTCTCCGAGGTCAGGCGGGCGCGCTCGAGGTCGTCCTCGACCGCCATCCGCTCGACCGCGACGGCGACCTGATCCTCGACCGCGACCAGGAGGCGCCGGGTTTCCGGGTCCATGCGCCGGGCGGGATCGGTGAAGCGCAGGCCGATCACCCCCAGCGGCGCGCCTTGCGTCGCCAGCGGAATGAACATCCACCCCGCCGTGGGCAGGGTGTCGGTGTCGCGCCCGGCGGGCTGGTCCTTCTCATAGGCCCAGCGCGCGGCGGCGAGGGCGTGGGCGTCCAGCCCCTCTTCGATCGAAGGAAACCCCTGCACCTGCTGCAACGCGCCGGTCGCGTCGGGCATCAGGATCAGCGAGTGACACTCGAGCGTGCGGGCGATGTGGGCTGCGGCGGCCCACAGCACGTCGTCGGTGGTGGTGGCCGAGGCGATCTTGCGGGCGAAATCATACAGGGTCTCGGTGCGGGCCTGGGTGACGCGCATGAACTCGACCTGACGCTTCAGGCGACCGGCGAGGGTGCCGGTGAACAGCGCCGAGATGGTGAAGACGAGCAGCGCCACCACGGATTCCTCGGCCGAGACCTGCAGCGAGTAATAGGGCTCGGTGAAGAAGTAGTTGTAGGCGAGAAAGCTCAGCACCGCCGCGGCGACCGCGCCCGCGGTGCCGAGCCGCATCCCGACGGCAAGGACGCCGACGAGGTAGATCACCGCCAGCGAGGCGACCGGCAGGATCGACCAGAACGGCCAGGCGGCGAGCGTCCCCGCCACCGCCGCGCCGAGGGCCGCGACGGCGATCCGGCCCCAGTCCCGGCCGGGACCGGCGCGCCAGTCGGTCTCGCGCCAGCGGGCGGTGGGCCCAGTACCCGGCGCAGCGCCGGGCGCGGACTGCGACGGGGCGGGGCGGTCGGGGGCCGGGTCGAGCACCGTGACCTCGAACCCCTCGGCCTGCGCCAGCAGCGTCTGCGCCAGGGGCGGGCGGATCAGCGCCGCGATCCGGTCGCGCCAGCCCGCGCGGGTGGCGCGGCCGACGATCAGACGGGTGACGTTGAGCTGCCGCGCGGCGTCCAGAAAGGCCGCCGCGACGTCGCCCTCGGACCGCAGGGTGCGGGCCTGCGCGCCCAGCCGCTCGGCCAGTTGCAGCGCGTCGGTCATGGCGCCCGCGGCCTGCGGGCCCTGCGCCTCGACCGCCGGGGTCACCACGGTCGCCACCACCCAGGGGATGCGGGCGCGGTCGGTCATCCGCCGCCCGGCCCGGACCAGCCCCTTGGCCGTCGCCGGATCATCGAGGCAGACCATCAGCCGGTCCTGCGCCGCCGCCCGGCCGGTGCCGCGGGTCAGGGCCAGCATCTCGGCATCGACCCGGCTGGCCGCCGTCCGCAGCGCCAGCTCGCGCAGCGCCGTCAGGTTGGGTTTCGAGAAGAAGTTGCCGAGCGCGCGGCCCGCCTCGGCCGGCATGTAGACCTTGCCCTCGCGCATCCGCTGGATCAGGTCCTCGGGCGGCAGGTCGATCAGCTTGATCTCGTCGGCCATCTGAAGGACCGCGTCGGGCACGGTTTCCTGCACCCGCACCCCGGTGATCCGGGCCACGAGGTCGTTCAGGCTCTCGATGTGCTGGATGTTCAGCGTGGTATAGACGTCGATGCCGGCGGCCAGCACCTCCTCGACATCCTGCCAGCGCTTGGGGTGGCGCGAGCCGGGGACGTTCGAATGGGCCAGCTCGTCGATCAGCGCGAGGCCGGGGCGCCGGGCCAGGAGCGCGTCCAGGTCCATCTCGGTCAGCTGCCGGTCGCGGTAGGTGACCACCCGGCGCGGCATCTGGTCGAGCCGCGCGAGCAGCGCCGCGGTCTCGGCCCGGCCGTGCGTCTCGGCCAGGGCCACGGTCACGTCGGTGCCGGCGCGGGCGCGGGCGCCGGCCTCTTCGAGCATCGCGTAGGTCTTGCCGACCCCGGGCGAGGCGCCGAGGAAGATCTTGAGCCGGCCGCGCCCCGCCGCGGTCGTCACCCCGGCCTCGGCATTGGCCTCGGCCAGGAAGCGCTCGGGGTCGGGGCGGGGCGCGTCGGTCATGGCCCGGACCCTAGCGCGCCGCGCCGTCCAGCGCGAGGTTGGCGCCCAGCACGTTCACGATCGGCGCGCCGACGACGCCGAAGGCCGGCCGCGTGGTGGCGCTGCGGATCGCCGCCGTCACGGTGTCGGCCGGCAGCCAACGCGCCGCGGCGATGCGGTCCACCTGCCGCAGCGCGGCGTCGAGCGTGATGTGCGGGTCAAGCCCCGAGGCCGAGGCGGTCGCCATCTCGGACGGGACCGGCATGGGCCCGAAGGCCGCCGCCCGGTCCCTGACCTGCGCCAGCAGTGCCGCCGAGGACGGCCCGAGGTTCGAGCCGGTGGAGGCGGCGGCGTTGTAGGCCGGCTCGGTCGCCGAGGGGCGGGGGTGCAGGTACTCGGGCCGGGTGAAGTCCTGCCCGATCAGGCCTGAGCCGACAACGACGCCGTCGCGGGACACGAGCGAGCCCCCGGCCTGCACCGGCATGACCACCTGCGCGAGCCCGGTCATGGCGAGCGGATAAGCGAGGCCCAGCAGGGCGGTGAAGGCGCCGATCATCACCAGCGCGGGGCGGAGTTGGGAAATCATGGCGGACCTCATGCCAGACGGGCCAGATCGACGATCATGTCGATCAGCTTGATGCCGATGAACGGGGCGACGAGGCCGCCCAGCCCGTAGACCAGAAGATTGCGCGACAGCAGCGCCCCGGCCGAGGCGGGGCGGTACTTCACCCCCTTCAGCGCCAGCGGGATCAGCGCCACGATCACCAGCGCGTTGAAGATGATGGCCGACAGGATCGCCGACTGCGGCGTGCCGAGGCCCATCACGTCGAGCGCCGCGAGTCCCGGATAGGCCGCCACGAACAGTGCCGGCAGGATGGCGAAGTACTTGGCCACGTCGTTGGCGATGCTGAACGTCGTCAGCGCGCCGCGCGAGATCAACAGCTGCTTGCCGACCATCACGATCTCGATCAGCTTCGTCGGGTCGCTGTCCAGATCGACGAGGTTGCCGGCCTCCTTCGCGGCTGGGGTGCCCGAGTTCATCGCCACGCCCACATCCGCCTGCGCCAGCGCCGGGGCGTCGTTCGAGCCGTCGCCGCACATGGCGACCAGCTTGCCGGCTGCCTGCTCGGCCCGGATATAGGCGAGCTTCCGTTCCGGCGTCGCCTCGGCCAGGAAGTCGTCGACCCCGGCCTCGGCGGCGATGGCGGCGGCGGTCAGGGGGTTGTCGCCGGTGATCATCACCGTGCGGATGCCCATCCGGCGCAGCTCGGCGAACCGCTCGCGGATGCCGGGCTTGACCACGTCCTTGAGGTGGATGACGCCCAGCACGCGGCCGTTCCTCGCCACGACCAGCGGCGTGCCGCCCGACATGGCGATCTCCCGCACCAGCGGCTCGGCCGCCGCGGCGCCGCCCTGCGGAAAGGCGCGGGCCATGGCGTCGGACGCGCCCTTGCGGATCTGGGTGCCGTCGGCGAGGTCGATGCCGCTCATCCGGGTCTGGGCGGTGAAGGGCACGACGTTCGCCCCCTGCCGCAGCGCACCCTCGGCAAAGCCGTGCCGGCGGGCGGCCAGTTCCACCGTCGATTTCCCCTCGGGCGTGTCGTCGGCGAGGCTGCTGACATAGGCCGCCTCGGCCACCTCGGCCTCGGTCACACCGGGGACCGGCAGGAAGGCGTCGGCCATGCGGTTGCCGAAGGTGATGGTGCCGGTCTTGTCAAGCAGCAGCACGTCGATGTCGCCCGCAGCCTCGACCGCGCGGCCAGACTTGGCGATGACGTTGGCCTTGACCAGCCGGTCCATGCCGGCGATGCCGATGGCCGACAGCAGGCCGCCGATGGTCGTCGGGATCAGCGTCACGAACAGTGCCGCCAGCCAGACGACCGGGATCTCGGTCCCCGACCAGCCGGCGAACACCGGCAGCGTGGCCACCACCAGCAGAAACACGAGCGACAGCCCGGCCAGCAGGATGTCGAGCGCGATCTCGTTCGGGGTCTTGGCGCGTTTCGCGCCCTCGACCAGCCCGATCATGCGGTCGAGGAAGGTCTCGCCGGGCTTGGCGGTGACGCGCACCACCAGCCAGTCCGACACCAGCCGCGTGCCGCCGGTCAGCGACGAGCGGTCGCCGCCGGATTCGCGGATCACCGGGGCGGATTCGCCGGTGATGGCGGATTCGTCCACCGAGGCCACGCCCTCGATCACCTCGCCGTCGGTCGGCACGATGTCACCCGCCTCGACCAGGATCACCGCGCCGATCTCGAGGCTGTCCACGTCCTCGAGCTCATAGAGCTCGCGGTTGCCCTCGTTCAGCAGCAGCTTGGCGCGGGCGGTGGACTTGGTGGCGCGGAAGGCGTCGGCGCGGGCCTTGCCGCGGCCCTCGGCAATCGCCTCGGCGAAGTTGGCGAAGAGGACCGTGGCCCAGAGCCACAGCGCGATCTGCAACGAGACCGCGCTGCCCGCTTCGCCCCAGCGCAGCAGGACGAGGATGGTCGTGACCAGTGCCACCAGGGCGGTCGCGAAGATCACCGGGTTGCGGGCCAGCTTGCGCGGGTCGAGCTTGCGGAGTGCCGCACCGACGGCCGGGCGCAGGATCTCGGGCGCGAACAGGCCGATCTCGGATTTCGGGTGTTTCGACATGAGGAACCTCAGAAGCTCTGGCCGGCGGCGATCGAGACGTGCTCGGCGATCGGCCCCAGGGCGAGGACGGGAAGGAAGGTCAGGGCGCCGACGATCAGGATCGTCACCACCAGCAGCACGGTGAAGGCCACGCCATGGGTCGGGAAGGTCCCGGCGGTCGCCTCGGCGCGGGTCTTTCCGGCCAGGCTGCCGGCGATGGCCAGCACCGGGATGATGTAGCCCCAGCGGCCGAGCAGCATCGCCAGCCCGATCAGCGTGTTGTGCCAGACGGTGTTGGCGCCGAAGCCCGCGAAGGCCGAGCCGTTGTTGGCCGTCCCCGAGGTGTAGGCGTAGATGAGCTCGGTGAGCCCGTGGGGGCCGGCGTCCTGCACCGCGCCCTGGGCGTTGCCGGTCAGGATCGACGCCGCCGACAGCACCAGCACGCCCAGCGGCATGACCAGCAGCGTCAGCGCCGCGAGCTTCATCTCGCGCGCCTCGATCTTCTTGCCGAGCCATTCGGGCGTGCGCCCGACCATCAGCCCGGCAAGGAACACGGTCAGCACGACATAGAGGACCATGCCGTAGAAGCCGGCCCCGACACCGCCGAAGATGATCTCGCCCAGCAGCATGTTGAAGAGCGGGATCATGCCGCCGAGCGCCATGAGGCTGTCGTGCATGGCGTTGACCGCACCGCACGAGGCGACGGTGGTCACGACCTCGAACAGCACCGTGCCGGCGAGGCCGAAGCGGGTCTCCTTCCCCTCCATGCTGACGCCGGCTTGGGTGATCCCGGCGTGCAGCGGGTTGCCGGCGGCCTCGGCGAAGTACGCCCAGAGCAGCACGCCCGCGAACAGCGCGGCCATGGCGGCGTAGATCGCCCAGCCCTGCCGGCGGTCGCCAACCATCCGGCCGAAGAGGAACGGGAAGGCCGCCGGGATGGCGAGGATCGACAGGCACTCGATCAGGTTCGAGAGCGCGGTGGGGTTCTCATAGGGATGCGCCGAGTTCACGTTGAAGAACCCGCCCCCGTTGGTGCCGAGCAGCTTGATCGCTTCCTGGCTCGCGACCGGGCCCTGGGCGATGACCTGCTGCGCGCCCTCGAGCGTGGTCACGTTGACCGACGCGGCGAGGTTTTGCGGTACGCCCTGCCACAGCAGCAGCAGGGCGACGAGGATCGCGCCGGGCAGCAGCAGGTAGAGCGTGGCGCGCGTCAGATCGACCCAGAAGTTCCCGAGATCGGCGGCCGACCGGGCGGCGAGCCCGCGGATCACCGCGACCGCCACGGCGATGCCGGTCGCGGCCGAGACGAAGTTCTGCACCGTCAGCCCGGCCATCTGGCTGAAGTGGCTCAGCGCCGTCTCGCCGCCGTAGCTCTGCCAGTTGGTGTTGGTCATGAAGCTGACGGCGGTGTTGAAGGCCTGATCGGCGCTCATCGCGCCGAAGCCCTGCGGGTTGAGCGGCAGCCAGCCCTGCAGCCGCAGGATCAGGTAGAGCAGGACAAAGCCCGCCGCGTTGAAGGCCAGAACGGCGGTGGCATAGCCTGTCCAGCGCTGGCCCGCGCCGGTGACGCCTGCGGCGCGGTAGAGCACGCGCTCGACCGGCGCCAGCACCGTCACCCGGCCGTCGAAGACCCGCGCCATCCACGGCGCGAGCGCCAGCCCGAGGACCGTCAGGCCGGCCAGGAACAGGGCGAAGTACGAAAGATCGGCGCTCATCTCAGAACCTCTCGGGCGCGAGAAGCGCGATCAGGAAATAGACCAGCAGCGCGGCCGCGAGGCCTCCGCCCAGCATGAGTTCGATGGTCATGGCGCCCTCACAACCGGTCGGCGCCGCGCACGGCGAGGCCGCCCAGCGCAAAGACCGCGAGCCCGCCGCAGATGAAGATGATGTCGGACAGCATCCGATGCTCCCTCAGTTTGTCTGGCGGGAACATGGGTTGGGGGGGCGTAAAGCCGCGATATGGGATCGGGGTGCGGGCGTAACGGGGGTGTAAAATCGGCGGGGGATTGGGGGGGGCGCACAGGGCGCGCGGTTGCCCCGGGGGTTCAGAACGGGTTGTCCCATCCGGCTTGTCTGCTAGCCTTCCACGACACAGGGACATCACGAGGGAGGACACGCCATGCGTTGCACGATCGTCGTTGCAGCAGTTCTGTCCGCGAGCGGAGCCGTCGCCCAGCAGGTTACCGACGCGATTGCCCCCGAGGCGGCCTCGGTCGCGGGATCGGGCCTTTCACCAGCGTTCGCCGGGCTCAGTACGCCCGCGCTGGCGGCACTTGCCGACAAAGAGGCGCGGCGCCCGGTCAAGGGACAGGAATGGATGGTGGCGGCGGCACATCCGGCTGCGGTCGAGGCGGGGGCGAAAATCCTCGACGCCGGCGGGACCGCGGCGGATGCGATGGTCGCGGTTCAGACCGTGCTCGGGCTGGTCGAACCGCAAAGCTCGGGTATCGGCGGCGGCGCGTTCCTCGTCTGGTACGATGCGGCGAGCGGCCAGCTGACCACGCTGGATGCGCGCGAAAAGGCACCCGCAGCGGCAACCCCCACGCTGTTTCTGGACGATGCGGGAGAGCCTCTCTCGTTCATGGACGCCGTGGTCGGCGGCCGCTCGGTCGGCGTGCCGGGCACGCCTGCACTGCTGGAGGAGGCCCACCGGCGCTGGGGGCGGGCGAATTGGGGCACGCTCTTCGAGCCGGCCATCGCTCTGGCCGAGAACGGCTTTGCCGTCTCACCGCGGCTGGCCGGGCTGGTGGCGGGCAGTGCCGAGCAGCTGGCGCGCGACCCGGACACGGCTGCGTATTTCCTCCCCGGCGGCACGCCAGTGGCCGAGGGCACGGTGATCCGCAACCCGCGCTATGCCGGCACGCTGCGCGGACTTGCGATGGACGGGGCGGACTATTTCTACCACGGCCCGAACGCGTCGGCGCTGGTGGACAAGGTGCGCGGCGCGGAGTGGAACCCGGGCGTGATGACGCTGGACGATCTCGCAGCGTATCGCGTGGTGGAACGTCCGCCCGTCTGCGTGACCTATCGGGCGCACGATGTCTGCGGAATGGGCCCGCCCTCGTCCGGGGCGCTGACGCTGGGCCAGATCCTCGGAATGCTGTCGGGCCACGACCTCGCCGCGCTCGGCCCCGTGAATCCTGAGAGCTGGCGGCTCATCGGCGATGCCTCGCGCCTCGCCTTTGCGGACCGCGAGCGCTACATGGCCGACAGCGACTTCGTCCCGGTCCCGACGAGCGGGCTGGTTGACCCCGACTACCTGGCCGACCGGGGGAAGCTCCTCTACAGCGGAAAGGCTCTGCCCGAGGTCGAGGCTGGCACGCCGACGTTCCAGCACGCCATGCTGTGGGGGCGGGACAATTCCATCGAGATCCCCTCGACCTCGCATATCTCGATCGTGGACCGCTACGGCAACGCACTGGCCATGACGACGACCATCGAGGGCGGCTTCGGGTCGCATCTGATGGCGAATGGTTACCTGCTGAACAACGAGCTGACCGACTTCAGCTTTCGGACCCATGACAAGGGATGGCCTGTCGCGAACCGGGTCGAACCGAACAAGCGTCCGCGGTCGTCCATGGCACCGACCATCGTGCTGAAGGACGGCAAGCCTGTGATGGTCACCGGTTCGCCCGGCGGATCACGGATCATCGGTTACGTGGCAAAGGCCGTGATCGCGCAGCTGGACTGGGGGCTAGACCCGCAGCAGGCGGCCGCCGTGCCGAACCTCGTCAATCGCTTCGGCAAGTTCGACGTCGAGCAGGGAACCACGGCCGAGGGGCTCATCGGCCCCTTGACCGGTCTTGGCTTCGAGGTGGCGACGGCCGAATTGACCTCGGGGCTGCACACGATCGTCATCGGTCCCGGGGGACCCTTGGGCGGGGCCGATCCAAGGCGTGAAGGGATCGCGCTCGGGAAGTAAGCGTCGCGTGTCCCGGGTGATCGGGGACACGCGTTGCATTGGGCCGGATCAACCGGGCGCGGAGGCAACCCCCGTGCCCTGCACCGCTCAGTGCGAATACATCGACACCTGCTTGGCGTCGCTGTCCGGTGCGGTCTTCTCGCGCCGCACCTTGAGCCGGTTCAGCGCCCCGGTATAGGCCTTGACCGACGCGAGGATGGTGTCGGTGTCCGCCGACTGGCCCGTGGCGATGCGCCCGTCCTCTTCCAGACGCACCGAGACGGTGGCCTGCGCGTCGGTGCCCTCGGTCACCGCATGGACCTGATAGAGCTGCAGCGTCGCGTGATGCGCAAACATCGCATCGACCGCGTTGAAGGCCGCGTCCACCGGCCCGTCGCCCTGCCGCGTCTCGGTCCGCTCGGCGTCGCCCACGACCATCGTCAGCGTCGCCATCGCCGGCTCGCCGCCGCCGCAGACCACGCGCAGCTTGCGGACCTGCAGATAGTCGGTGTCGGTGTTGGCCATGCTGTCCTGCATGAGCGCGATCAGGTCGTCGTCGTGGACCTCTTTCTTGCGGTCGGCGAGCGCCTTGAAGCGCACGAACACGTCCTTGAGCTGGTTGTCGCCCAGCTCATAGCCCAGATCGGCCAGCTTGGCGCGCAGCGCGGCGCGGCCCGAGTGCTTGCCCATGGCGATGTTGGCCTCGTTCAGGCCGATGTCGGCGGGGCGCATGATCTCGAACGTCTCGACGTTCTTCAGCACCCCGTCCTGGTGGATGCCGCTCTCGTGCAGGAAGGCGTTCTTGCCGACGATGGCCTTGTTGAACTGCACCGGGAAGCCCGAGACCTGCGCCACGCGGCGCGACAGCCCCATGATCTTGCGGGTGTCGATGCCGGTGGTGAAGGGCATGATGTCGTGGCGCACCTTGAGCGCCATCACCACCTCTTCCAGCGCAGTGTTGCCGGCGCGCTCGCCCAGGCCGTTGATCGTGCACTCGATCTGCCGCGCGCCCGCCTCGACCGCGGCGAGGCTGTTGGCGGTCGCCATCCCCAGGTCATTGTGGCAGTGGGTGGCGAAGATGATCTCGTCGGCGCCGGGCACCCGCTCGAGCAGCATCCGGATCAGCTCGGCGCTTTCGCGCGGGGCGGTGTAGCCCACGGTGTCGGGGATGTTGATCGTCGTGGCGCCGGCCTTGATGGCGATCTCGACCACCCGGCACAGATAGTCATGCTCGGTCCGGGTGGCGTCCATGGGCGACCACTGCACGTTGTCGCACAGGTTGCGCGCATGGCTCACCGTCTGGTGGATGCGCTCGGCCATCTGGTCCATGTCGAGGTTCGGGATCGCCCGGTGCAGCGGCGAGGTGCCGATGAAGGTGTGGATGCGCGGGCGACGCGCGTGGCGCACCGCCTCCCAGCAGCGATCGATGTCGGGCAGTTGCGCGCGGGCAAGGCCGCAGATCACCGCGGTCTGGGCCTGTTTGGCGATCTCGGAGACTGCGGCGAAATCGCCTTCCGAGGCGATGGGGAACCCGGCCTCGATGATGTCCACGCCCATCTCGTCCAGCATCTGGGCGATCTCGAGCTTCTCGGCGTGGGACATGGTGGCGCCCGGCGACTGCTCGCCATCGCGCAGGGTGGTGTCGAAGATCAGCACCCGGCTGGCGTCGCGGGTCTGGGTGGAGTCACGGGCGGGCGTGGCGGAATCGGTCATGGGGGCATCCTGGCTGCGTCGGTCAGTGAGGGGGGGCCGGGCGCTGCGCTGGCTCGAGCGGCGGCCCGGCGGACCCGCTCAGCGCAGCGTAAGAAGCAGCAGACCGCGGAGACGCAGCACGGCCCGCGCGCCCGGCTGGGCGCCGGCGGAACGGGTCGTGGCAAGGGGCAGGGTCCGGGTCATGGGCCCGGACTATACAAGCGCGAGAGGCGTTGAAAAGGCCAAAAGCGCCGCTGCGTCATGCCGGGTGCCCGGGCGTCCGCTCAGCGGCCGACGCGGGGAAAGTCGATCGCCGGGCAGCGGTTCTGCACCACCGTCAGCCCCGCCGCCTGCGCCTTGGCCGCGGCCGCCGGGTGGCTCACGCCGAGCTGCATCCAGATCGTGCGCAGTCCCGGCAGCGCCGAGAGCGCCTCGTCCACGATGGCGGGCACCGCGTCGGACTGGCGGAAGATGTCGACCATGTCGATGCCGGCCTCGGCCGGGATGTCCGACAGCGTGGCATAGACCGTCTCGCCCAGGATCGTCTGGCCGGCGTGGCCGGGGTTCACCGGGACGACGCGGTAGCCCTGGGACTGCAGGAAGCGGGCGACCCCTTGGCTCGGCCGCTCGGGCTTGGGCGACAGGCCAACGACGGCGATGGCGCGGGTCTCGCGGGCGATCCGGGCGATGTCGGCAGCGGTGAGGGGTTGGGTATTCATGGCGGTGTCCCTCATGGTTCTGCCAGCCGAACCCGCCGCCTGCGTCCGGCGTTCCGACGCGTCGCCGCAGACAGACCGCCGAGGCCAAAAAAAAACGCCCGGTCAGAGACCGGGCGCGAGTCGCGGAACGAGGGACAGTGATCCGAACAGGACCGTTCCGTGGTCCGTGTTCCCGATGTAAATGCGCATCACCGGCCTGCGGTTCCAGACCTCTCGCGCTTTCGTGATTTTCAGTTCTTGAGATTGGCCCAGGCGGTCGCCGCACGGCCCAGGATGGCGTCGGGATCGGCCCGCATGGCGCTTTGCGCCGCGCCGCTGCTGGTGAGATACAGCCGCCCGCCGATCACCACCGGAAAATCCGGCAGGCCCGGGCGCCGCGCACCCTCGGACAGCGCCACCGGGCAGTTGCCGCCGAAGCCGGGCGCATAGGCCGAGGGGTTCGATTCGAAGGTGGCGCGATTCGCCTCGTTGGCGAAGCTCCACTCGCGGCCGCGCCAATGGGTCGAGATCGCGTCGTCGCCGGCGATCGCCCGGCCGCTGTCGCGCAGGCTGACCACGTCCATCCCGCCGACCGCCGTCTGTGCCCAGACCGGCCCGGCCGCGAGGCCGAGGGCGGCGCTCAGCGCGAGCGCGAGGGGGGCGGGGGAGAGGCGGCGCAGGGACATCGGGACGGGTTTCGGGCAAGGGCGGGATATGAGGTCGATGTGGCATCCCGCGACTTTCGTCGCAATGCACGCGGCCCTCCCGTCGCCCAGTTGTGACCGCCCGTGCTGCGTCCGCGCAACAGCGCCTCAGCCGGTCGCCGCCGCGTAAAGCGCCACGGCCGCCGCGTTCGAGACGTTGAGCGAGCCGAAATCCGCGGCAAAGGGGATGCGCACCACCCGGTCGCAGGTCTCGAGCGTCTTGTCGCGCAGCCCCGGCCCCTCGGCGCCGAGGACGAGGCACACCGCCCGCCCCGGCAGCGCTGCGAGCGCCTCGGGCAGGGTCTCGGTGCCGGTGCCGTCAAGGCCGATGACGGTGTAGCCCATCTCCTTCAGCGCGATCAGCGCGTCGGCGAGGTTCGTGACCCGCAGATAGGGCTGCCGCTCGAGCGCGCCCGAGGCGGTCTTGGCCAGCGCCCCGGTCTCGGGCGCGGCGTGGCGGGCGGTGGCGATGACCGCGCGGGCGCCGAACACCTCGGCCGAGCGCAGGATCGCGCCGACGTTGTGCGGATCGGTGACGCGGTCGAGCGCCACGACCAGCGCCCGCCCCGCGCCGCCCCCGTCGGCGGCCACGGTGTCGAGCGCGCCCCAGCCGAGCGGCTTGACCTCGATCGCCGCGCCCTGGTGGACGCTGCCGGGGTCGAGCGGCACCTCGCGGTCGAAGACCCGCGCGTCCACGATCTCGGGCGTCATGTCCGAGGCGGCGAGCGCGTCCTCGAGCCGCCCGGCGGCGTTGCGCGTCAGCACCAGCCGCAGCCGGGTCCGGTTGGGGTTCAACAGCGCGTCGCGCACGGCGTGCAGGCCGAAGAGCCACACCGTCTCGGCCGCCAAGGCGCGCCGGGCGCGCTCCTTGTCGATCACCCAGGCGGGTTTCTTGGTCTTGCGCGGCGCGCCGTCGGGGGTGCGGGGGGCGGGGGGGCTGGTCATGGGCTCTCCTGTCCGCCCCGTGATCACCCGCGCCGGGGTGCGGCGCAAGGGGCAGGGGGCGGGCGGTGGTGGTTGGGGTGCTGGCGCGGGAGCGTCGGGCGGGGTCGGGGGGATTGATCGCCGGTCCCTTGGGTATCTTGCGCTAGCTCACTGCCTCACTGCCTCACTGGCCCTTTGCGTCTTTGCCTCTCTGCCGATCCTCCTCTTCAGCGCTCCAACTCACCAACTCTCCCGTTCGCAGCTTTCACCAGCTCCCCGCTCTCAAGTCCTCCGCTTGCTAGGGACGGATATTCCCGCGACGCGGCACCCTCTGCATCCGGTCGTGCCGTCGGGTCTGGACCCTCACCGAATGGGACACCCAACCCCGCCGCCACCCCCCGCGACGCCGCTCGGGGACGCCGGGCGACACCACCCTCCGACACCGCCGCAAAACCGCTTGACCACCCGTGGCGCCGCGGCTAATCACCCCCGGCGTCGGGCGACGTGCTGCAAGGTGCGGCAGCGGACTGTAACTCCGCCGGGGAGACCCATGCCTGGTTCGATTCCAGGGTCGCCCACCATCCTCCCACTGGTGGTCTCATCCCGCACCGATCCGGCTTGACCGGTGGCCGGTGCCGCGCCACGGGCTTGCCATGACCGACCGCAGCGACGATCCCGACCGTACCGCCCGGCCCAACCCCGACCGCAAGGCCGCCGCCGAGGCCGAGCGCGCCGCGCGCCGGGCGGCGCGGCAGGCCGAGCGGGCCGCTCACAAGGCCCAGCGTCAGGCCGAACGTCAGGCGCTCAGCACCGCCTCGCTGGCCAAGGCGTCTGAGCGCAACGCCGCGCAAGAGAGTAAGGCCGCGGCCGGATCGCCCGCGAGCGCCGCGCCCCCGGCCCGCGCCTCCGACCGCACGGCAACCCGACCCACGGAAGAGCGCCCCCGCCCAACCCCCTTCGACATCCTCATCGTCGCCCAGGGCGGCGGCATCGACCGGCAGGCCGCGCTGCTCGCCGCGAGCCTGCGCCGCAACGCCCCCGGCTTCCCGGGCCGCCTGATCGTCGCCGAGCCGCAGCCCGAGGCCGCATGGGCGGGCCACGCCACCCGCATGAGCGACCCCGCGCGCGCCGCCCTCACCGGCTTTGGCGCCGAGATCCGGCCGCTCGTCGCCCGCGACTTCGGCGCCAGCTACCCGCACGGCAACAAGATCGAGGCGCTGGGCGTGCTCGAGCCGGGCCGGCCGTTCCTCTTCCTCGACAGCGACACGCTGATCCTCGGCGACATCGGCGCGGTGCCCTTCGACTTCGCGCGCCCCGCGGCTTCGATGCGCCGCACCGGGACGTGGCCCAGCCCGCCGCTCTACGGGCCGGGCCATCACGACATCTGGGCCGCGCTCTACGACCGCTTCGGGCTCGACATCGCCCCCACGCTCGACCGCACCCAGCCCGACGAGCATTGGGAGCGGTTCCTCTACTTCAACGCCGGCTGGTTCTTCGGCGCCGACCCGGCGGTGTTCGGCCAGCGGTTCCGCGACTGGGCGGTGGCGGTGCGCGACGATCCGGGCGAGGCGCTGGCCTGCCAGTCGCTCGACCCGTGGCTCGACCAGATCGTGCTGCCGCTGGTGATCCACAGCCTCGGCGGCGGCCGTCCGGGGCCGGAACTGGCGGGGATGGACGGCAACGTGACCTGCCACTGGCGCCGGCTGCCGCTGCTTTATGCCCGCGAATCGGACCGCGCCGTGGCCGAGATCGAGGCGCTCGCCGCCCTGCCCGAGATCGCCCCCCTCATCGACGGGTGGGAGGCGGGCGAGCGCCTGATCAGCGCGGGCCTCGGCCGCAGCCGCATCCGGCCGATGTTCGCGGACGCGCGCCCGCTGCCGCCCGAGCGCGCGATCCGCAAGCGGCTGCGCGCCGAGGGGCTGTGGCTCGCGTGACCCGCGCGGTTGCGCGGTTGCACCCGAGGGCCCCGCGCGCGACCGCATTGCGCCCGATCGCGCGGATGGGCTAAGCCCGCCCCGTTCACCATGGACCGACCGTCAGCCGAGGAAACACCGCCATGGACCCGCGCCGCGCCCCCCGGACCGCCACCGTCACCCGCGAGACCAACGAAACCCGGATCGAGGTCCGCGTCGATCTCGACGGCACCGGCCGGTCCGAGAGCGTGACGGGCATCGGTTTCTTCGACCACATGATCGACCAGCTGGCCCGCCACGCGCTGATCGACATCACGCTCAGCTGCGACGGCGACCGGCACATCGACGACCACCACTCGGTCGAGGATTGCGGCATCGCGCTGGGCCAGGCCCTGCGCGAGGCGCTGGGAGAGAAGCGCGGCATCCGCCGCTACGGCAGCTTCCACCTCGCCATGGACGACACGCTGGTGCGCGCCGCGCTCGACCTGTCGGGGCGTCCCTACCTCGTCTGGAACCTGCCGTTTCCGGCCGACAAGATCGGAACCTTCGACACCGAGCTGGTGCGCGAGTTCTTCCAGGCGTTCTCGACCCATGCCGGCATGACGCTGCACGTCGACCTGCTGCACGGGCTGAACGCCCACCACATCGCCGAGGCGGCCTTCAAGGCCTTGGCGCGGGCGCTGCGCGAGGCGGTCGAGCCCGACCCGCGGCTGGGCGACGCGCTGCCCTCGACCAAGGGCGCGTTGTAGGTCCCATGCGCGTCGCCATCATCGACTATGACAGCGGCAACCTGCACTCGGCCGAAAAGGCCGTGGCGCTGGCCGGCCGTGACCGGGGCGCGGCCGTCACGGTGACCTCGGACCCCGCGGTGGTGGCGGCGGCCGACCGCATCGTGCTGCCGGGCGACGGGGCCTTCCCGGCCTGCCGGGCGGCCTTCGACGCGGTGCCGGGGATGCTCGAGGCGCTGACCGAGGCGGTCATGGGGCGGGGCGTCCCCTTCCTCGGCATCTGCGTGGGGATGCAGATGCTGGCCGATGAGGGGCTGGAATACCGCCCGACCCCCGGCTTCGGCTGGATCGGCGGCCGGGTCGAGCGGATCGCGCCGACCGACCCGGCGCTCAAGGTGCCGCACATGGGCTGGAACGATCTTGAGGTTGCGCGGCCGCACCCGATCCTCGCCGGCATCCCGGCGGGCGGTCACGCCTATTTCGTCCATAGCTGGCAGTTCCGGGTGGCCGACCCCGCCGACCTCGTGGCGAGCGTCGACTACGGCGGGCCGGTCACGGCGATCGTGGCGCGTGACAACATCGTGGGGCTGCAGTTCCACCCCGAGAAGTCGCAGCGGCTGGGGCTGGCGATGCTGGGCAATTTCCTCGACTGGCGGCCCTGAGGCGGACCCCCGGCCCGCTGAGGGTTCAGGGCTCCACGTCGAGCGCCGGGCCGAAGCGCGCCAGCATCCGGCTGCGGATGTGGTCGCGGACCTGCCGATAGACGCCCAGCCGCGCCTCGCGGCTTTCGGCCATCCCAGTCGGGTCCATGATCGGCCAGTATTCCACGTCGAGGTGATAGCTGCGCGTCAGTTCCAGCGCCTGCCGCTGGCTCGCCGGGGTCAGGGCCACGATCAGGTCGAACTGACCCAGATCGTCGCCCCAGTCGCGCATCTCCTCGAAGCTGCGGGTGCGGTGGCGCGACAGCTCGACCCCGATCTCCTGGCAGACGGCGATGGCGAAGCCGTCGATCTCCATGTCGTTGTGGACGCCCGCCGACTGCACATAGGCGCGGCGGCCGTAGAACTTCTTCATCATCCCCTCGGCCATGGGCGAGCGGATGGCGTTGTGATCGCAGCAGAAGAGCACCGAGGCGGGAAACCGCACCTCCGCGGCGAGGCCCGCGGGGGCGGCCGCGGCCGAGGCAGCAGGATCGGCCGGCACACCCACGCGGGTCAATCCGCGATCAGCGCGCAGATCAGGGTGAAGAGGCGCCGGGCGGTGTCGATGTCGACGCTCGCCTTGCCCTCGAGCCGCTCTTGCAGGGTCCGCGCGCCCTCGTTGTGGATGCCGCGGCGGGCCATGTCGATCGCCTCGATCTGCGCCGGGGGCAGGCGCTTCACGGCGTCGAAGTAGCTTTCGCAGATCTGGAAATAGTCTTTCACCACCTGCCGGAAGGGGCCCATCGACAGGTGGAACTCGGCCACCGGCGCCTCGTCCTCGGCCCGCAGGTCGAAGACCAGCCGGCGGTCGCGCACCGCGAGCAGCAGCGCATAGGGGCCTTCGGGCGCGGCACCCTCGCCGCGGGCAGGCAGGCTGATCGAGTTGTCCTCGAGCAGGTCGAAGACCGCGACGCGGCGCTCCTGCTCCATCTCGGGGGTGGCGGGGGGCAGGGCGGTGTCGTCGATCTCGACCCGGAACAGCCGGGATTTCGCAAGCGTCTCGGTCATCGGCGCCCCCAGCGCAGCTTGGCCAAAAGGATCGCGCCGATGCTGAGCACCGCCACGATGTTCGACAGGATCAACGGCGCGTCGCGTTTGATCAAGCCGTAACTCAGCCACATGGTGACGGTGGCGAACAGCAGCAGGTTGGTGGCCCACGAGAGGTCGTCGACCGCCCGGCTGCGCCATGTCTTGACCACCTGCGGCAGCCAGCAGACGGTGCCGAGGATCGCCGCGGCAAAGCCGACGAGTTCGGTCGCGCTCACCCGTTCACCTGCGCCAGCCGCGCGGCGACCGAGC
Organism: Paracoccus panacisoli; assembly: GCF_042435015.1. NCBI lineage: Bacteria > Pseudomonadati > Pseudomonadota > Alphaproteobacteria > Rhodobacterales > Paracoccaceae > Paracoccus > Paracoccus panacisoli. The sequence continues at coordinate 129,786 of NZ_JBHMQU010000046.1, forward strand.
GGGCGTGGGCGCCCAGGCCCTCGGCCTCGGCCAGCCGCACCGCCGCCGAGCCGATGGCGCCCAGCGACGCCGGGTCGAGCCGCGAGAGCGTCGTGCGCTTGAGGAAATCCACCACCGACAGCCCCGACGAGAACCGCGCCGAGCGTGCCGTGGGCAGGACGTGGTTCGGCCCCGAGACATAGTCGCCCGCCGCCTCGGGCGTCCACCCGCCGAGGAAGATCGCGCCGGCGTGGCGGACCCGCGCGGCCAGCGCCTCGGGGTCGTCCACGCAGAGTTCGAGATGCTCGGGTGCGATCCGGTCCGAGAGGGCGGCGGCCTCGGCCAGATCGCGGGTCACGATCACCGTGCCGTGGTCGCGCCAGCTTGCGCCCGCGATGGCGGCGCGGGGCAGGGTGGGCAGGATGCGGTGCACGGCCGCCACCACCGCCATCGCCAGCGCCGGGTCGGGCGTCATCAGGATCGCCTGCGCGTCGGCGTCGTGTTCGGCCTGCGCCAGCAGGTCGAGGGCGAGCCACTCCGGGTTCTGCGCGCCCTCGGCGATCACCAGCACCTCGGAGGGGCCGGCGATGCTGTCGATCCCGACCCGGCCGAAGACCTGCCGCTTGGCGGCGGCGACATAGGCGTTGCCCGGCCCGGTGATCTTGTCCACCGCTTGCATCGTCTCGGTGCCATAGGCCATCGCCGCGATCGCCTGCGCGCCGCCGACGCGCCAGACCTCGTCCACCCCGGCGATGCGGCAGGCGGCCAGCACCAGCGGGTTCAGCACGCCCTCAGGCGCGGGCACGCAGACCACCAGCCGCGGCACGCCCGCCACCCGGGCGGGAACCGCGTTCATCAGCACCGACGAGGGGTAGCTGGCCTGCCCGCCGGGCACATAGAGCCCCGCGGCCGACACCGGCGTCCAGCGCCAGCCCAGATCGGCGCCGCTGTCGTCGGTCCAGCGCGCATCCTCGGGCATCTGCCGTGCGTGATAGGCGCGGATGCGCGCGGCGGCGAGTTCGAGCGCGGCGCGGTCCTCGGGGTCGGCCGCGGCGCAGGCGGCGTCGATCTCTCCTTCGGTCAGGCGCAGGCGGTCGGCGGTCAGGTCGGTGCGGTCGAAGCGGTTGGTCAGGTCGACCAGCGCCGCGTCACCCTCGGCCCTGACCCGGGCGATGATCGCCGCCACCGCGTCGCCCACGTCCGCGGCATCCTCGCGCTTGGCGGCGAGCATGGCGGCAAAGCCGGTCTCGAAATCCGGGTCCGAGGTGTTGAGCGTGACGGGCATGGTGATCTCCTCGCCGGAGGGGCCGCCGGGGGCGGCGGGGGCCGGGTTCAGGCTGCTGTTAGCGGCTGGCGCCGGGGGCCTCAAGCGCTCCGGCGGGCAGAGGCGGCGGGGGCTGGCAGCGGGCGGTGCATCTCGATCTCGGGCAGGCCGCGCTCGTTCAGGAAGGGCGCGCCCACCGGCCGAAACCCCGCGCGCAGATAGCAGCGCCGGGCGGCGTCGTTGCCGCTGCCGACCCGCAGCCCGAGCCGGCGGAACCCGGCCGCCGCCGCGCGCTCGGCGATCCGGCCCAGCGTCAGCGCCGTCAGCCCCCGTCCGCGGGCCTCGGGGGCGGTAAAGACCCCGGTGATCCAGCCCATGTCCTCGGTGCCCGGCGTCCAGCCCGGCTGCCAGCCGGCAATCGCCTGGGCGCGGCCCTCGCGCGGGCCGGCGGCCCAGACCTCGACCGCGGCAAGATGCGCCCGCGCCTCGGTCAGCGGGTCGGCGCTGTCGTCGGCCTCGGCGTCGCCCGCGGCGATGGCAAAGGCGAGCGGCGCATCCCGCAGCGCGGCGGCGCGGATCGCCCGCCACTCGGCCGCGCGGTCCGGGGTGAGCTGCCACAGGACCGGCGCACGCGGCCGCCACAGGCGTCCGCGGATCGCGTCAATCACCGTGCTGCGGCCGCGCGGCCGCCTGCGCCCGGTGCGGGCGGGCCACGTCGCGCAGGTCGACGCACATCGCCTCGACATCCACGGCCACTGCGCCGTCGCCGGCGAACTGCAGGATGAGCGTGCCGGTCCCGTCCTCGCCCGGCCGCCATTCGAGGTCCAGGAGCGACAGCACCAGCCCCGGGTCCGAGCGGTCGATGCCGTCGTGGCGCACCGCGGTCACGTCGCCGATGGCGAGGATGGTGCGCACCCGCTCGAACGGGCGGCCCTCGGCCTCGGCGGCGTCCGCATCCTCCCACCGGAAGCGGCTCAGGAGCAGGGCGAAATGCCGGCTCTGGCGGTCCCAGACCGCATCCGCGACGGTCAGCACCGAATCCTGCGCGAGCGCCGCCAGCACCGCGAGATCCTCGGCATCCTCGGCCCGGATCGCCAGCGGGCGGTCGGGATCGGCGTCCGCGAAGCTCGCGTCGCGGCCCATGCTGCGGGCATCGCCGTTCGGAACGGGGTCACTCATGCGCGGGTGCCTCCTTGATGCGCTCGATGTCGGCGCCGACGCCGCGCAGCTTGCGCACGACCTTCTCGTAACCGCGGTCGAGGTGATAGACGCGGCTCACCACCGTCTCGCCCTCGGCCGCGAGCCCGGCGAGGATCAGGCTGACCGAGGCCCGCAGGTCGGTGGCCATCACCGGCGCGCCCTTGAGCCGGTCGACGCCCGTGACGCGGGCATGGCCGCCGTGCACGTCGATCCGCGCCCCCATCCGGGTCAGCTCGGGCGCATGCATGAAGCGGTTCTCGAAGATCGTCTCTTCCAGGTCGCTCACGCCCTCGGCGGTGCAGAGCAGCGCCATCATCTGCGCCTGCAGGTCGGTCGGGAAGCCGGGGAAGGGCTCGGTGCGCACGTTGACTGCCCGCACGCGGCCGTTCTTGCGGCTGACGGTCAGGCCGCGCTCGGATTCGGTGACGGCGATCCCGGCCTCGTCCAGCTTCTCGCAGAAGCTCTCGACCAGGTCGATGCGGCCGCCGAGGCAGGTCACCTCGCCGCCGCAGATCGCGGGGGCGAGCATATAGGTGCCCAGTTCGATCCGGTCGGTGACGACCGGATGGGTGGCGCCGCCCAGCCGGTCCACGCCCTCGACGGTGATCGTGTCGGTGCCCTCGCCCTCGATCCGCGCGCCCATCCGGCGCAGGCAGCGGGCGAGGTCGACGATCTCCGGCTCGCGGGCGGCGTTCTTCAGCACCGTCGTCCCGCGGGCGAGGGTGGCGGCCATCAGCGCGTTCTCGGTCGCCCCGACCGAGACCAGCGGAAACTCGACCACCGCGCCGCGCAGGCCGCCCGCGGGCGCCTTGGCGTGCACATAGCCGTCGCGCAGGTCGAGCTCCGCCCCCATCGCGGCCAGCGCCTTGAGGTGCAGGTCCACCGGCCGCGCCCCGATCGCGCAGCCCCCGGGCAGCGAGACGACCGCCTCGCCGTCCCGCGCCAGCATCGGGCCGAGCACGAGGATCGAGGCGCGCATCTTCCGCACGATCTCGTAATCCGCGGTGTGGCTGGTCAGCGCATGGCTCGACATCGCGAGCACCTGGCCATCCTGCAGGCTCGCCACCTCGGCCCCGAGCGAGGCCAGCAGCGCCGTCATGGTGCGGATGTCCGACAGCCGCGGGGCGTTGGTCAGGGTCAGCGGCTCGTCGGTCAGAAGCGTCGCCGGCATCAGCGTGAGGCAGGCGTTCTTGGCCCCCGCAATGGCGATCTCGCCGTTCAGCGGCCCGTTGCCGCGCACCAGAATCGTGTCCATCAGTCCTCGCTTGAAGCGGTCGGGCGGGGCGTCGGGCCCGGCGGGCACGAGGGCGCGTCGTGCCCCTCGGCCGGAAGGGGGCCGCCTTGGGTGTCCCGCGGGGCTGTCGGCGGCAGCGGGGCCTCGGCCTCGCTTGCGGCGCGACCGCGCGCCTGTTCCTTCCGCCGCGCCAGATTGGCCCTGAGCGCGGCGCCCAGACGGGCGTCGCGGTTATCACCGGTGGCTGGGCGGCGGGTGTCGTTCATCCGACCCTGTTAATCGCCAAGGCGCCAAGCGTCCAGCCGATGCCAGCACCGTGCGCTGGTCGGACAGGTCACGGTGTCTCGCCCAACGCCTCCCACGCGCGCCGGGCCATCCGCCGGGCCAGCGGGGCCAGACGGGCCGCATCGGGGTCGGCGGCGTTCCCTTGCGCTGCGCGGTCGGCGACGCCGACGAAGATCACAGCAAAGCGGAACAGCGCAAAGGCGACGTGGAAGGGTTGCGGCGCCGGCACCTCGGGAAGGACATCGGCATAGGCGGCGAAGAAGGTCGCCTCGGACGGGATGCCCTCGGTCTCGGCGCCAAGGATGCCGCCGTACTCATCGGGTGTGGTGTGATAGGGCATGGCCGCAAAGCCGAGGTCGGCGAGGGGATGGCCGATGGTCGAGAGCTCCCAGTCGAGCACGGCGACGACGCGGGGCTCGGTCGGGTGGATCAGCATGTTGCCGAGGCGAAAATCGCCGTGCGCGATCGAGAACAGCCCGTCGTCGGGCGGCAGCAACTTGGCCAGCCGGGCCGAGAGGGCGACGAGCAGCGGATTACCGGCAAAGCTCGAGGCCTCGAGCTGGCTCGTCCAGCGGTACAACTGGCGGGCGAAATACCCGCCTGGGCGGCCGAAGTCGCCCAACCCCACGGCGTCGGGGCGAATGCGATGCAGACGGGCAAGCGTGCGGACCATCGACAGGTAGATCGCCCCTCGCTCGTCGGGGGTGAGGCCGGGCAGTCTGGCATCGGCGAACACCCGCCCCTCGACCCGCTCCATCAGGTAGAAGGGCGTGCCGAGCAGGGCCGGATCGTCGTGATAGATGAGCGCGCGGGGCACCGGCACGTCGCTGTCGGCCAGCGCCCTCAGCACCCGGAACTCGCGGTCGATGGCATGGGCGCCCTTGAGGATGTCGCCGCCGGGCTGCTTGCGCAGGACGAGGCGGTGGTCGCCGTGCTCGACGAGGAACGTCGGGTTGGACTGCCCGCCGCCGATCCGCGCGAGGCGGGTCTGACCGGGGCCGAAGATGTCGGTCAGGAACGGGCCGATGCGATCGGCGTTCACGGCGTTCACCGCGCGCCCTCCACCGGCTCGCTCGGCGCGCCGTCCTGACCGGCCGCCTGCCACGTCCAGAAATCGCGGCCTTCGCGTTCGAGGTGCTGGTTCAGCACCATCATGTGCACCTCGTCCGCGCCGTCGACCAACCGCGCCTGCCGGGCATAGCGGTAGATCCACTCGAGGGGCGTGTCCTTCGAATAGCCGCGCGCACCGTTGATCTGGATCGCGGTGTCAGCAGCCTTGTGCAGCAGGTTGGCGACATGGACCTTGGCCATCGACACCTCCTTGCGGGCGTAGCTGCCCTGGTCGAGCGCGCACGCGGCTTTCATCACCAGCAGCCGGCCGATCTCGATCTGCATGGCAAGCTCGCCCAGCATGATCTGGATGCTCTCGCGCGCCGACAGCCGCTCGCCGAAGGCAAGGCGCTGGTGGGCGTAGTCGGTGGCGATCTCGACGCAGCGCCGTGACAGCCCGAGCCAACGCATGCAATGGGTCAGACGCGCCGGACCCAGCCGCATCTGCGTCAGCTTGAGACCGTCCCCCTCGTCGAGCAGCCGGTCGGCAACCGGGATTTCCATGTCCTCGAACACCAGTTCGCAGTGTCCGCCATGTTCCTCGGGCCCCATGATCGGAATCCGCCGCTCGATCCGCCACCCCGGCGTGTCGCGGTCGAACAGAAAGGCGCTGAGCCCGCGGCGCGGGTCGTCCGAGGTCCGTGCGACCAGAATGAAATGGCGCGCCTCGCCGGCGCCTGTGATGAACCACTTGCGACCGCGCACCACGTAACGGTCACCCCGGCGGGTGGCCGTGGTCAGCATCATTCCGGCGGGGTCCGAGCCCGATCCGGGCGCCGGCTCGGTCATGGCAAAGGCCGAGCGGACCTCGCCGGCCACGATGGGCGCCAGCCAGCGGGCCTGCTGGGCCGGGGTCGCGGCCTTCTCCAGCACCATCATGTTGCCGTCGTCGGGGGCGGCCGCGTTGAACACCGCCGGGCCGAAGATCGAGCGGTTCATCGCCTCGTAGCAGACCGCCATGCCGACCTTGCCCAGACCCTGGCCTCCGGTCTCGGGGCGCAGCTGCAGGCACCACAGGCCCTCGCCCCTTGCCTTGCCCCGCAGGGTGTCAAGCAGATCGAGGCGGATGTTCTCATGGGCGTCGAAGCTGGCCTGATCAGCTTCGAGCGGCAGCAGCTCGTTCTCGACGAAGCGGGCGATACGGCGGCGGAACTCCTCGACGCGCGGCGATATGGTGAAGTCCATCGGCCCCCCTCACAGGCTTGAACAGAGATGGCCGCCATCGACGACCAGCGCGCTGCCGGTCATGTAGCGCGCATCGTCGGAACACAGCAGCCGCAGCGGCGCGTCGAGGTCCGACAGTTGCCCCAGCCTGCGCTGGGGGATGCGGCGGATCAAGGCCTGCCCAGCCTCCGTGGCGAAGAACGCCCGGTTGATGGGGGTCTCGATATAGCCGGGGCAGAGCGCGTTCACGCGGATGCCGTGGCGCGCCCATTCGAGCGCGAGCGCGCGGGTCAGTTGCACCACCGCCGCCTTGGACGCGGCATAGGCCGCGACGTTGCCGGCCACCCGGAAGCCGAGGATCGAGGCCACGTTGACGATCGCGCCGCCGCCGTGGTCGCGCATCCGCCGGGCGGCGATCTGGGCGACATGGAACACGCCCCGCACGTTGGTATCGAGCACGGCGGCAAAGTCGGCCGGATCGGTGTCGATCGCCGCCGCCCCGGTGGCGATGCCGGCGTTGTTCACAACGACCTCGATCGGTCCTTTGATGCGGGCGAAGGCCCCTTCGACCGATGCGGGATCGGCCACATCCATCTCGACCGCCTCTGCCGTCCCGCCCGCGGCGCGGATTGTTGCGGCCAGCGCATCGATCCGTTCGGCGCGGCGGGCCGCGAGGATCACCCGCGCGCCATCCGCGGCCAGCAGTTGGGCGAAATGCGCGCCAAGGCCGCTCGACGCACCGGTGACGAGGATCGTGCGCTGGGTCATCGCGGGGCCTCCGTGGCGGGGTGGGGAAGGGGCGCGGGGCTCAGTTGTCGCAGCCCTGCTGGAAGCCCCGATCGCAGTGCAGGGTCAGGCGGGCGCTTTCGGCCTCGGTCCAGTTTTCGGGATCGGTGACAGCGACCCAGGGGCCGATGTAGTCCCGCGCATAATAGGAATGGCCGTACCCCGCCGGGGCCGAGGTGGCGAGCGCCATGTCGAGCGCCAGTTGGAACTGGGTCACCACCGGCATGAAGCTCAGCTCGGGCGAGACGTCCGGGGCGGGCGGTTCGCGCATCCACGCCGGCGCGCGCCAGAACGAGGTCGGCTCGTAGAACACGATCGGGTCGCTCGGGTATTGCAGGAACATCAGCCGCATGCTGCCCCAGTTCTCCGGCCCGCCCGCGTCGCGGAGGTGTGAGGCGAAGCGGATCAGCCGCCCGTCGCCCACCACCGGCAGGACATGGGGGCTGCCGGGATTGCGCGCCGCCGTGGCCTCGGCCCAGAAACCCGAGGGGAAGGGCGAGCCGGTCCAGAAGGCGCCGCTGATCGGATCGTCGAGCATGGCGAAAAGGTCGGTGCCGTGCATCGAGGCCCAGGCGCCGAGGCTCAGTCCATGAACGTAGATCCGCGGGCGGCGATCCTTGGGCAGGGTCTTCCAGTAGCCATGCACGGTGCGGATCAGCGCCGTCGCCTGCTCGAGCCCCGAATTGGTCTCGAGCAGCAGCGCCAGCGGCGACTGCAGATAGGAGTACTGGGCCGCAACCGTCGCCACGTCGCCGCCGTGCATGTATTCAAGCGGGTCGAAGCTGCCGGGGTCGAGCCAGCCGGTACCGGTGGGCAGGGCGATGATCAGGACCTTGCGGTCGAACCCGCCTTCGCGGCGCAGCTCGTCCAAGGCGATGCGGGCGCGGACGGCGGGGTCCTCGTCCTCGGCCAGACCGACATAGACCCGGATCGGCTGACGTGCGGGGCGACCGGTGAAGGCGGCGATGGCGGCGGCGTCGGGACCGCCGGTGACGAAGTCGCGGCCCGGCTGGCCCATCGCCGCCCAGTCCACCAGCGAGGCTGCGCTGCCCGATCGCAGCGGGTCCGACGGGGCCGGCGGGGCCGTCTCGAACAGCGCCTGCGCGGCGGTATAGGACGAATCGAGCCCGGCGATGACCCGGTCCAGCACCCCGTCGCGGGTCACCACCAGAAGCGCGATGAGCACCAGCAGCAGCCCCGCCACATCCGCCGTCCGGCTGTGCATGTGACGGGCAAGCCGCCCGCGGACGGCATCGAAGATCAGCCGGATGGCCAGCCCGACCAGCATCAGCACCCCGAATACGACGACGGCCAGGGCCAGCATCCGCAGCGAATGGATCGTCTCGATCGGTGGCATCCCCATGCGGATGCGGATGCCGTTCTGCCAGCCGCCGGCCCGCGCGAGGCACAGGGCCAGCGCTGCGATGACGGGCCCGGCGAGAATGATGTGAGCAACGTCTGCCGCCTGGCCGCGCAACTCGGGCAGCATCAGCGCCCGCCACAGGCTCAGCCAGAATCGTCCGATCAGGTAACCGAGCGCCGCCACCAGACCGCCAAGCGCCCCCTGCACCGCCCAGCTGCGCGGGATCAGCGACGGTGTCAGCGAGGCGGCAAAGAACAGAAGGCCCAGCATCAGCGGCAGAAGCAACAGACCGAAGGGCTTGCGCGGGTTCATCCGATTACTCCTGACTCTCGCGCACCCTGCCGCTGTTTGCGGCTTATGGGCAAGTCGCCTCGGGCGTGTCAGCATCGGGACACGCGGCCCGCCTGCTGCCGGAGAACTTCGATGCCCGACGCCAATCCCCCGCTGGCCCCAACGCCGGCCCCGCGCCCCGAAGGCGGTGCCGGGGCAGCGACCCCGGTCGGGCCTGCGTCCGGCGCGCCTGCGTCCGTGCCGGACCCCCGGCCAGCGCGCCCCGCGCCGCCGCCGGCCCCCTCCGTTGCACCTCGTCCTGCGGCGCCGGCCTCGAACCCTGCCAGGCCTGTGGCGGTCCTGACCGTCCTGCTGCTCGTCGCGCTTGTGGCGGGTTACGTTACCCTGGACCGGAACGCGCCGGGCTCGTCGCGCGGGACCGTCTCGGCCTCGATCGTGCAGATGGCCCCGCGGGTGTCGGGCGAGGTCGTCGAGGTGATGGTCGCCGACGATTCGATCGTTGCGGCCGGGCAGGCCCTGTTCCGCATCGACCCCCGCCCGTTCGAGCTGGCCGTCCGCCAGGCCGAGGCGGCGCTGGCCGAGACGGGGCAGAGCCTCGACGCCTCGACGGCGTCGCTGGCGGCGGCGCAGGCCGCGGTGACGCAGGCCGACGTAGCCCTAGAGACCGCGCGGGCCGAGGCGGCCCGGACCCAGCGGCTCGAAGAGCGCGGCGTGGTCGCCAAGGCGCGGGGCGAAACCGCCCGCAACGCGCTGTCGCAAGCCGAGGGGCAGGCCGAGGCCGCCCGCGCCAGCCTCGAGAGTGCCCGCGCGCAGCTCGGCCCCGAAGGGCGCAACAACCCCGCCATCGCGGCCGCCGAAGCGCAGCTGGCGCGGGCGCAGTACGACCTGGCCTCGGCCACGGTGGTGGCCCCGCATCTGGGGGTTGTGACGAACCTCACGCTTTCGCCCGGTCAGTACGCCAGTGCCGGCAGCCCGGCGCTGACCTTCATCGATGCGGCCGCGGCCTGGGTGACCGTGGACCTGCGCGAGAACCAGCTCGGCAATGTCGCGGCGGGCGACCCGGCGCTGATCCTGTTCGATTCACGCCCGGGCGAGGTCTTCGATGGTCGGGTGCAGAGTGTCGCGTGGGGCATCAACCCGGGCCGGAGCGCGCAGGGGGGGCTGGTGGTGAACCAGTCCTCCAACCGCTGGTTTGAACCTGCCCGCCACATTCCCGTCCGCGTCGAACTGGCTGGGGGGATGGACAGCTGGCCCGAACACGTCCCGGTAGGGGGAAAGACCACCGTGACGATCCTGGCCCGCCCCGGCGGCGTCACCGAGGCCTTCGCGCGTGCCGTGATGCGGGTCCGCGCCTTCACCAGCTATCTGCATTGAAGGGCGCGCCGCCGTGTATGTCGCCCCGCGCCCTGACCCTGTCGAAGACCCGTTGTTCGGGATCCGCATCGCCCTCACGGCGGCGCTCGCCTATCTGGCCGCGGCTGTGTTCGACCCGGCCCTGCCGACGATGGTGGCGGCGCTGCCGATCGGCCTGATCGGCGGCCAGCGCGCCGCCTTCAGCATGGGAAAGGCGGTGGGCGGGCCGGCGGCGATGATCGTGCTGTGCTACCTGATGGTCTGGTTCGTCGAGTTCCTTCGGCCCATGCCGCTTGTCTATCTCACCGGGATCTGGCTGGTCTATTACGCGGGGTTCCTGATGATCCTGCGCACGGGCGCTGCGATGGAGATGCTGATCATCATCGTCGCGGTCCTGATGTCGGTGATGGCGATGACCAGTCTCGCCGCCGCCGAGCAGATGCGCGACGGATTCGTGCAGGCCTCGCTGCTGGCGCTGGTGTTGGCTCCGCTGGTCTATTGGGTGCTGCCGTCGCGCACCACCCGTCCGCATGTCGACGACCCCACGCCGGCGCGCGGAAACCTCGCGGTAGGGGCCGTGATCCGGGCGAGCCTGCTGTTGGCGATGAGCCTGTTTCTCTACACGATCATGCAACCCGGCGACATGATGCTCGCCATGATCGCGGCCATGGTCCTTGTCTTTCCGACCGGCAAGGCGGCGCTCGGTGAGGCCAACGACCGCGTCAGCGCTACACTCCTTGGCGCCGGGATGGCGACGGTGGTGCTCGCCGGGGCGGCGATGCTGCCGGTGCTGCCAGTGGCACTGACCCTGATCTTCCTGGGCAGCCTGTGGCTCGGGCAGGGAATGCTGACCGGCCCCCGCCCTGCGCCGGTCTATCAGTATGCGCTATCAGTGGGTCTGGCGCTGATCGCCGGGGCCCTCTCGTCGCAGGATGCGATCTATTCCACCGTGACGCGCGTGGCCCTCACCCTGCTCGGCGCCTACGCGACAAGTTTCGCCGTGGCGTTGCTCGACAGCCTCACCGGATGGGCCGAGCCCACCGTCGAAGCCGCGCCGGTGTAAGCCGAGGATTGCGGGAGAAGGGGGGCTCGGTTGCCGGGAAATCGACGCGCGACAGCCCTGAGGCTGACCCGCTCGGTACAGTCAGAGGCTACACTGGGCCGCCCCCTAGACCCCCAGCCGGTCGCGCAGCGAATACCAGCCCATCCCGGCCACCAGCAGCGGCCAGCGCAGCCCGGCGCCGCCCGGAAACTGCCGCGCGGGCAGGGCGGCCATGGTGTCGAACCCCTCGGACTGCCCCATCACCGCCGCGGCCATCAGCCTGCCGGCGAGGTTCGAGAGCGCCACGCCGTGGCCCGAGAACCCGCTCGCCGACAGGCAGTTCCGCGCTGGCCGGGCGAAGAGCGGCAGCCGGCTCATGGTGATCGCCAGCGTGCCGCCCCAGGCGTGGGTGATCCGCACCCCCCTGAGCTGCGGGTAGACCTGCTCGAGCGGGCCGCGGACCTTGGCCGCGATGTCGCGGGGAAAGCGGTAGCCCAGTGTCTCGCCGCCGCCGAAGACCAGCCGGCGGTCGTCCGAGAGTCGCCAGTAGTTCACCACGAAGCGCGTGTCGTGGACGGCGACGTTCTCGGCCATCAGCGCGTCGGCGCGGGGGCCGAGCGGCTCGGTGGCGACGACATAGTTGTTGATCGGCATGACCCGTGCCGCCACGCCGAGGTCGAGGTGGCCGAGATAGCCGTTCGCGGCGAGGATGACGTGGTCGCAGAGCACCCGGCCGGTGCCGGTCTGCACGATGGTCGTCTCGGTCGCGCGGCGGGCGTGGCGGATGGCGTGGACATGGGCGCCCTCGTGGATCACCGCGCCCGCGTCGCGGGCCAGCCGCGCCAACCCCAGCGCCAGCGCCAGCGGGTCGAGGTGCCCGGCGCCGCGGTCGAGGTCGCCGCCGGCATAGACGCCGGTGCCGATCAGCGCCGCAAGCGCCGGGCCGTCCAGCGGAGTGATGCGGTCGTAGCCGTAGTCGCGGGCGAGGCGGGCGGCATTCTCGTGCGCGTGGGCGACCTCGGCGGCGCTGCGGGCGGCGTGGGCGATGCCGTCGTGGACCGCGACCCCGGCCTCGGCCGCGTGGGCGCGGGTCAGGGCCTTGGCCTCTTCGGCCATGTCCCAGAGCCGGCGGGCGGCGGGCTTGCCGGCCAGCCGCTCGAGGTCGGCCACGTCGAGGCGCTGGCCCGACCCCATCTGCCCGCCGTTGCGGCCCGAGGCGCCGAACCCCACCCGCTGCGCCTCGAGCACGATGACCCGCCGCCCGGCGCGCGCGAGGTGCAGCGCGGCGGAGAGGCCCGTGTAGCCCGCGCCGACGACCACCACGTCGGCCCGCGCCTCGCCACGCAGGGGCGGGAAGGGGGGCAGGGGCGGGTTCTGCTCGGCGTAGAGGCTGGGCGGATAGGCCCCGCGCCGGTCGTTGGCGAACAGCAGGTTCATCGCGCGCCCCCTTGTCGCAGCCGGATCACGGCAAGGCCTAGCACGTCGCCGCCGACCGCGGAACCGGGGCCTTGACGGTCGCGCGGGCGACGGCTCACCCTGCGCCGGACCGCTGAGGGGAGCGTCCGCCATGCCAGCCACCAATACCACGACCGAGGGCAACGACCTTGTCATCACGCGGCGCATCGACGCCGCACCCGAGGCGGTGTGGGCCGCCCTGACCCAGCCGGAGCAGCTGTCGCGCTGGTTCGCGCCGCGCCCGTGGCGGGTGACCTCGGCAGTGGTCGAGCCGCAGCCGGGCGGGGCCTTCGACATCCGGATGGAGGGGCCGGACGGCGCGGCCGAGGACTGCGCCGCAGATGCGGAGGGCGAGGCGGGCGGCTGCGTGCTGGTGGCCGAGCCGCCGCGGCGGCTGGTGTGGACGGATGCGCTCTCGGCCGGATTCCGTCCGGCCAGGACGCCGTTCATGACCGCCGAACTGACGCTCGTCCCCGAGGCGGGCGGCACGCGGCTGACCGCGCGGGTGCTGCACGCCTCGGCCGAGGACCGCGACCGGCACGCGGCGATGGGCTTTGCCGAGGGCTGGGGCGCAACCTTCGGGCAGCTCGCCGAACTCGTGGAATGAAAAAAGGGGGCCGCGACGGGCCCCCTTCGTTTTGACAGACGGCGCGGCTCAGCGTTTGTCCACGTCCAGATAGTCGCGCCGGTCGGCACCGACGTAAAGCTGGCGCGGGCGGCCGATCTTGTTGTCCGGGTCGCCCAGCATCTCCTTCCACTGCGAGATCCAACCGACGGTGCGCGAGAGCGCAAAGATCGGCGTGAACATCGAGGTCGGGAACCCCATCGCCGACAGGATGATGCCCGAGTAGAAGTCGACGTTCGGATAGAGCTTCTTCGAGACGAAGTACTCGTCCTCGAGCGCGATCTTCTCAAGCTCCTTGGCGACCTGCAGGGTCGGGTTGTTCTCGATCCCGAGGATGTCGAGCACCTCGTCGGCCGATTCCTTCATGATCTTCGCCCGCGGGTCGAAGTTCTTGTAGACCCGGTGGCCGAAGCCCATCAGCCGGAAGGGGTCGTCCTTGTCCTTGGCGCGCTTGATGTATTCGGGGATGCGGTCGACCGAGCCGATCTCCTCCAGCATCTCGAGCGCGGCCTGGTTGGCGCCGCCGTGCGCGGGCCCCCAGAGGCAGGCGATGCCGGCCGCGATGCAGGCGAACGGGTTGGCGCCCGACGAACCCGCAAGCCGCACGGTCGAGGTCGAGGCGTTCTGCTCGTGATCCGCGTGCAGCGTGAAGATTCGGTCCATGGCGCGGGCCAGCGCCGGATCGACGTGGTAGGGCTCGGCCGGGACCGAGAAGCACATGTGCAGGAAGTTCGAGGCGTAATCGAGGTCGTTCCTCGGATACACGAACGGCTGGCCGATCGAGTATTTATAGGCCATCGCCGCGATCGTCGGCACCTTGGCGATCAGCCGCATCGAGGCGATCTCGCGCTGGTTCGGATCGTTGATGTCGGTCGAATCGTGGTAGAAGGCCGACATCGCGCCCACCACGCCGACCATCGTCGCCATCGGGTGGCTGTCGCGCCGGAAGCCGCGGAAGAAATAGTGCATCTGCTCGTGCACCATCGTGTGCCGGGTGATCCGGGTCTCGAAATCGTCCATCTGCGACTTGTTCGGCAGCTCGCCGTGCAGCAGCAGGTAGCAGACCTCGAGGTAGTGCGACTTGGCCGCCAGCTGCTCGATCGGATAGCCGCGGTACCACAACTCGCCCTGGTCACCGTCGATGTAGGTGATCGCGCTTTCGCACGCCGCCGTCGAGGTGAAGCCGGGGTCGAAGGTGAACACGCCCCCCTGGCCATACAGCTTGCGGATATCCACGCAGTCCGGCCCGACCGTGGGGGTCAGCACCGGCAGGTCGATGTCCTTGTCGTTCACCGTGATCCGGGCAGTCTTGGCTTCGGCCATCGCACGTTCCTTTTCGCCTCTTGGTCCCGCGGGACCGGGTCACTCGTCGGGCGGCACCGGGCCGCCTTTGTCCTCGCATCGGCGCGCGGGCGCGCCGGTCACCCCTGCGGCAGCCGCCGCAGACCCCCTCGGCGCGGCGTCAGGACGCCGCGTCCGCCAGCCGGGCCAGGCTTTCCTCGCGGCCCAGAGCCAGCATCATGTCGAATACGCTGGGGGTGGAACTGCGCCCGGCCAGCGCGGCGCGCAACCCCGCCGCAATCTTGCCGAGCCCCACGCCGTGCGCCTCGGCGATCCGCTGCGCCGCGGCCTCCAGGTCGTCGCGATTCCAGTTAACATGCTGCAATGCAGCAGTCAATTCTGGCAGTATACCATCGGATACCGCATCCAGCCCCGCCTGCGCCTTGTCGTCGCGCGCGACGGGGCGATCGACGAGGGCGAAATGCGCCTGCTCCATCAGTTGCGGCAGGGTCCGGGCCTTGGCCTTGAGCACCCCGAGCGCTGGGGTGAGCCGCTCGGTCTGACGCGGCGTCAGCGCGGCCTCGCCGGTGGCCTCGCGGAAGGCCGCGATCTCGGAGAGCAGGGCGGCGTCGTCCATCTGCGCGATATGGTGCGACGAGACGTGCTCGAGCTTCTTGAAGTCGAGCCGCGCCGGCGCCTTGCCGATCCCGTCGAGATCGAACCACGCCTGCGCCTCGGCGTCCGAGAACAGCTCGTCGTCACCGTGGCTCCACCCCAGCCGGGCGAGGTAGTTGCGCATCGCGGCCGGCGGATAGCCCATGGCGGCGAACTCGTGCAGCCCGACCGCGCCGTGGCGCTTGGACAGCTTCTTGCCGTCGGTGCCGTGGATCAGCGGGATATGGGCGAAGACCGGCAGCGCCCAGCCGTTCGCGGCATAGACCTGCGCCTGGCGAGCCGCGTTGGTCAGGTGGTCGTCGCCGCGGATGATATGCGTCACGCCCATGTCGTGGTCGTCCACCACCACCGCGTGCATGTAGGTGGGCGTCCCGTCCGAGCGCAGCAGGATCATGTCGTCGAGCTGGTCGTTGCGGAAGGTCACGTCGCCCTGCACCGCGTCGTGGATCACCGTGACCCCCTCGCGCGGGGCGCGCAGGCGGATGGCAAAGGGCGCGTCGGGCCGGGTGGCCGGGTCGGCGTCGCGCCACGGGCTTTGGAAGACCTGGTTCGGGTGTGCCTCGCGCCAGGCGGCGATCTCGTCGGCGGGGGTGTAGCAGGGATAGGCGGTGCCGGCGGCGAGCATCTCGCGCGCGACCTCGGCGTGGCGGTCGGCGCGCCCGGCCTGGCTGATCGGCTCGCCGTCCCAGTCGAGGCCGAGCCACATCAGCCCCTCGAGGATCGCCGCCGTCGCCTCGGGCGTCGAGCGGGCGCGGTCGGTGTCCTCGATCCTGAGCAGGAAGCGCCCGCCCCGGCCCCGGGCGTAGAGCCAGTTGAACAGCGCCGTGCGCGCGCCGCCGATGTGCAGATAGCCGGTCGGCGAGGGGGCGAAGCGGGTGACGACTGGCGCATCGGGGGCGGGCTGGCTGGGGGCGGGGGGCGTCATGGGTCGGTCCTGTCTCTCGGCCGCGGCGGTGGTCACCCGGGCGGGCGTTAACCTTCTGGAAAGGCCGCGCGGTTAGGGTTGGCCGAGGGATACGCGATGCGGACGGGGAGAGACAAGGATTGGCGGCGCTCGACGCAGGGCTGACACCACGGCAGGCGCGGGGGCCGCGGGCGCTCGGGCTGCGGTTGTGGCAGGCGCTGGTGCGGCGCAAGGCGCGGCGCGAGGAGCTGGCGGGCGACGACACCCGGGTCGGGCAGGCCGGGCTGATCGTCTGGGCGCCGCTGTTTCTATCGCTCGGGATCGGGCCGTGGTTCGCCCTGACGGTCGAGCCGGGCGCCCGCGCCTATGCCGCCGCTGGGTTGCTGCTGCTGTCGGGGCTGGGGGCCGGATGGGCCGTCCGCCGCGCGGCGCTGGCCGGGCGGATCGGCTGGGCGCGCGCCGATCCGGTGTGGATGGCCGGTCTGGCGCTGGCGCTGGTCGCGGGCGGGTTTCTGTCCGCGGGGCTCAGGGCGCATCTGGTCGCCGCGCCGGTGCTCGACTTCCGCTACTATGGCCCGATCGAGGGGCGGGTGGCCGACATCGACCGCTCGGCCCGCGACCGGATGCGCCTGACGCTCGACGAGGTGCGCCTGCGCGACACCGCCCCCGAACGGACGCCGCGCCGGGTGCGGATCTCGCTGACCGAGCCGCAGGCGCTGCCGCCGCCGGGGACGCGGGTGATGCTGACCGGGTATCTGGGGCCGAACCCCGGCCCGGCCGAGCCCTGGGGCTTCGACTTCCGCCGCGCTGCGTTCTTCGAGGGGCTGGGCGCGGTCGGCTATACCCGGACGCCGATCCTGACCGTCGCGCCCGCCCCGCCTCGGTGGCTAGACGCGACCGCCCTGCGGCTGCGGCTGGGGGCCGCGATGCGCGACGCGATCGGCGGGCAGGAGGGGGCGGTCGCCGCGGCGCTGATGACCGGGGACCGCTCGGGCATCGCCGAGGCGACGAACCAGTTGATGCGCGATTCGAACCTCTACCACATCGTCTCGATCTCGGGCCTGCACATGAGCATGGTGGCGGGCTTCGTCTATGCGGCCCTCAGGCTGGCGCTGGCCGGGCTGATGGCGAGCCCTGTGGGACGCGGGCTCGCCGGGTGGCCTTTGCACAAGGTGGCGGCGCTGGGGGCGCTGGCGGCGGCGGGGGCGTATCTGTGGCTCTCGGGCGGCGGGGTGCCGACCGAGCGGGCGTTCCTGATGGTCGCGGTGATGCTGGGGGCGATCCTGCTCGACCGCCGGGCGCTGTCGCTCAGGACCGTGGCGGTGGCGGCGCTGGCGATCCTCGCCGTGGCGCCCGAGGCGCTGGTGACGCCGGGGTTCCAGATGAGCTTTGCCGCCACCGCGGCGCTGATCCTCGTCTTTCCCGCCTGGTCGCGGCACGCCGACCGGCTGCCCTGGGTGCTGCGGGTCGTGGCGCTGCTGGTGCTGTCCTCGCTGATCGCGGGGCTGGCGACGGCGCCGCTGGCGGCCGCGCATTTCAACCGCTCGGCCCAGTACGGGCTGATCGCCAACCTGCTGGTGGTGACGGTGATGGGGGCGGTCGTGATGCCGGCGGGCGTGATCGCGGCGCTGTTGGCGCCGCTGGGCCTGGCCGGACCGGCGCTCTGGGCGATGGGGTGGGGCACGCGCTGGATGCTGGGTGTGGGCGAGATGGTCGCCGGCTGGGCGGGGGCGGTCTCCACCGTCAGCGCGCCGCACTGGGCGGTGCTTCCGCTGGGCGGGACCGGGGCAACCGTGGCGCTGCTGGCGCTGAGCGCGCCGCTCGGGCGCCGCGCGGCGCGGGGACTGGCGGGGGTGGCGCTGGCGGCGGTCGCGCTTGCAGCGGGGATCTGGGTCGGGGGCGCGCGGCCGACGCTGATCGTCGCGGGGGACGCGAGCGCCGTGGGGCTGATGACGGCCGAGGGGCGGGCGCTCTCGAAGCCCGCGGGTGCGTTCGTCGCCGACAGCTGGCTGCGCGCCGACGGCGACGGGGCCAGCGCCGAGGCCGCCGCCGCGCGGCCCGGCTGGACCGGCCCGCGCGGCGACCGGATCAGCCGCGTGGGCGGGCTGGCGCTGCACCACCTCTCGGGCAAGGGCGCCGCGGCGGCGCTGGAGCGCGCCTGCACCGGCGGGGCGATCGTGGTGATGCAGGGCCGGGCGCCGGCGGGGCGGCGGGATTGCGTCCTGCTCGACGAGGCGCGGCTGCGAGAGACGGGCGCGCAGGCGGCGTGGGTGCGCGAGGGGCGGCTCACCTGGCTCACCACCGCCGAGGCGACCGGCGCGCGGCTCTGGACTTCGGCCGCGGTGCGGCGCCGGGCGGGGCTGGGTGGCGGGGAGTGGGAAAAGCGTGCTGAAGCGGCCGGGCGGGGCAGCGAGGCGCGGGGCGCGGAGGCGAAGGGCGGCATGGCGCGGCAGCGGTGAGGGCAAGGTGGGACGGGTGGCCGGCCTTGTGGGAGCAGCGTTGGGTGCGACGCTCAGCTAGATGACTCGGGAAACAGCGCTGGCTAGAACCGGGAGGTTGAAGTGGCGCAGCGCCGGTTCGAACCGGGAGGTTGAACGGCGGCACGCTGGGACGGACCGTTAGGTTGGAGCGGCGCACCGGGGTCCACTCACGTGCGCGTGACACGTTTAGGGGCCAACGTGCGTTGAGGCTGCGTGGCCGGTACGCGGTGAGCGGCTGTGCCTCCTGCGGCAGACGAGCGATCTCTAGGATCGTTGCCGTCCGAGGCCCGGCGGTAGACGATGAGCGCCGCCCGCGTGCCGCGGACGCCGGCCTTTCTCAGCAACTGCGAGCCGGGAACCTGCGATCGAGACGCGGGTGCATACCGTAAGGTCAAGCGGCGCGCCGTGGCTTCTTGTGCGGGGGCAACCTCAGGCCACCTGAGGCCGGAGAACCCGCCCGCCGCTCAACAATCACACCAGAATCATCTCGCACGACGCCCGCCACGTCGTGGCCCCCGCGCTGTGCTACAGCCACACCGCCCCGCATGGCGTCTCGATCAGCGCCCGCAGCGGAACTGCGCCCGGTCCGATCTCGATCCGCGGGTCCGAGGTCGCCGCCCAATCCGGCCAGAGGCCCGCGAAACCCAGCACCAGTCGCGCCTGCCGCAGGCCGCGGTCGGGCAGGCGCGACGCCGGGTGGGGGCCGCCCTGCCAGTCGATCAGCATCGGCAGCGCGCCGCCCGCCATGGGGCGGCCGTCCTCCGGCAGCGCGATCTGCCAGCGCAGGTCGCCGCGCGACTGCGCCGACACCGAGGTGCCCGGCGGCGGACGCAGCGCCGTCGTCCGCGCCACCCAGCCGACCAGCCGCGGCGCCCCGCGAAACCCGTCGAGTCCGAACCAGCGCGGCCGGTCAGGGGCCGGGGCCGCGGGGTCGATGGCGATCAGTTCGAGATAGGCCTCGGGCCCCAGCGAGAGCAGCCGGTTGTGGGTTCCCATGCGGGGATGCGCGCCACCCGGGTCCGGCGCGACGCCGAGCCGCGCAGCCAGAAACGCCACCCCGGCCTCGAGCGTCTCGGCCGCGACCGCGAGATGGTCGAATGTGATGGCGGCGCGAGCCGTTGCGGCATGGCCGTCCGCCCCGCTCATCCTGCCACCTCGTCGCGTCGCGGTCGCCTCACCCCGTCGGGCCTGCGCGGTGGGCACCGGCGGCGAGGCTTTCGACGTAGCCCAGCACATCGTCCACCGGCTCGCCCGCCCCGATCCGCGCCACGATGGCCGAGCCGACCACGCAGCCGTCCGCGACCCCGGCCAGCGCCTCGGCCGCCTCGGGCGAGGCGATGCCGAAGCCCACGACCACCGGCAGCCCTGCGGCGGCCCGGACGCGGGCGATCTCGGGCGCGACGTCGGCGGCGTTGGCGGCCGCGCCGCCGGTCGTGCCGGTGACCGACACGTAATAGACGAACCCCGAGGTATTCTCGACCACCGCCGGCAGCCGCCGGTCGTCGGTCGTGGGCGTGGCGAGGCGGATGAAGTTCAGCCCCGCCGCCTGCGCGGGCAGGCAGAGCTCGGCGTCCTCCTCGGGCGGCAGGTCCACCACGATCAGCCCGTCCACGCCGGCCGCGGCGGCCTCCTCGAGGAAGCGCGCGACGCCGCCGCGGCGGGCGTAGATCGGGTTATAATAGCCCATGAGGACGATGGGCGTGGTCGCATCCTCTTCACGGAACGCGCGCACCAGCTCGAGCACCCCGGTGACCGAGCCGCCCGCGGCAAGCGCCCGCTGCCCCGCCGCCTGGATCGTCGGGCCGTCCGCCATCGGGTCGGTGAACGGCATCCCCAGCTCGATCACGTCCACCCCCGCCGCCGGCAGGCCGCGCAGGATCTGCAGCGAAGTCTCGCGGTCGGGGTCGAACGCCATGACGTAGGAGACAAAGGCCTTGCGCCCCGCGGCGCCCAGCCGGGCGAAGGTCGCGTCGATGCGGGTCGGCGCCGGGGCGCTGGGGCTCGGGTCGCGCTGATCGGGGTCGCGGTGGCTGGGGGCGGTCATGCGGGCTCCTCGCGGTCGGGTCTGGCCCGTCATAGGCAAGCGGGGCTGCGAGGGGAAGGGCAGGGACCGTATGCCCCGGCCGCCGCGACGGGGGCAGGGGGCGGCCGTCCGGCCCGCTGGACGCAGGGCCGCCGCTGCCCTAGAAGGCCGCGACACGCGCATCGAAGGGAATGGAACATGGGCTTTCGCATGGGGATCGTCGGGCTGCCGAACGTGGGCAAATCGACCCTGTTCAACGCCCTGACCCGCACCGCCGCGGCGCAGGCGGCCAACTTTCCCTTCTGCACCATCGAGCCCAACGTGGGCGAGGTGGCGGTGCCGGACCGCCGGCTCGAGCGGCTGGCCGCGATCGCGGGGTCCAAGCAGATCATCCCGACCCGCATCACCTTCGTCGACATCGCGGGGCTGGTGAAGGGCGCCAGCAAGGGCGAGGGGCTCGGCAACCAGTTCCTCGCCAACATCCGCGAGGTGGACGCCATCGCCCATGTGCTGCGCTGTTTCGAGGACGGCGACATCACCCATGTCGAGGGGCGCGTGGACCCGGTGGCCGACGCGGAGACCATCGAGACCGAGCTGATGATCGCCGACCTCGAATCGATCGAGCGGCGGCGGGCGAACCTCGCCCGCAAGCTCAAGGGCGGCGACAAGGAGGCCGCGGCTCAGGACCGCCTGCTGATGGCCGCGCAGGTGGCGCTCGAGGCCGGTCAGCCGGCGCGCACCGTCACGATCGCCGAGGACGACCGCAAGGCGTGGGACATGCTGCAGCTTCTGACGGCGAAGCCGGTGCTTTACGTCTGCAACGTCGAGGAGGCAAAGGCCGCCACCGGCAACGCCCAGTCCGATCGCGTCGCCGAGATGGCGCGCGCACAGGGGGCCGGCCACGTGGTGATTTCGGCCCGCATCGAGGAGGAGATCAGCCAGCTGCCCGAGGATGAGGCGGCGCTGTTTTTGGGCGAGATGGGGCTGGAGGAGGCCGGGCTCGACCGCCTGATCCGCGCGGCCTATGCGCTGCTTGGCCTGCAGACCTATTTCACCGTGGGCCCCAAGGAGGCTCGGGCCTGGACGATCCACGCCGGCACGCTCGCCCCCCAGGCGGCGGGGGTGATCCACGGCGACTTCGAGAAGGGCTTCATCCGCGCCGAGACGATCGCCTACGAGGATTACGTCGCCGGCAACGGCGAGGCCGGTGCGCGGGAGGCGGGCCGGTTCCGCGTCGAGGGCAAGGGCTACGAGGTGCAGGACGGCGACGTGCTGCATTTCCTGTTCAACGCCTGAGGGGGTGGGGCCGTGCGCTGGGGCCGCGGTAGCGGGGCGCACGTCGTCGAGAAGGCGTCGATTGGCGTGGTGTGGATGGCTGCGCGGTGGGGCCGCGCGGACGCTTGGCACCCGTCGTCGGGAAGGCGCTGACTGCATGGGTTTGTGGTTGGCTGAACGAAGCCCGTCCCGCCATAGTGCCTTGTCTATAGAACGGATTTGCGTGGTCAGCGCCAGATGTATGGGCTTCTCGGCAGCCGGGTTAGCGGGTCGGAGCGGGACACGGAGTCCGGTTCCACCGTTGCAGTCAACGAACATCCTGCGGATGCTTCGATTCCCCCTTGTTCTCCGGCCGCCGCCGCTGATAGACCCGCCGGCGGAGTGGTGGCCGAGTGGTCGAAGGCACACCCCTGCTAAGGGTGCAGGCGGGAAACCGTCTCGAGGGTTCGAATCCCTTCCACTCCGCCACTTGCCCTCGCGAAAGCGTTCTCCCGATCCGGCTGCGGCCGGATTTTTCCGTTGTTGTCGAGGGTTATGCGGGAGGGGCTGAGCACTGGCGCTGCCGCCAAGAGCCCCGGAAGCAGTCTCTCAGGGCCAATATTCTCCGGACCTGTTGCCTGCGGTGATTTGGTGAATTTCGCCCAATGCGCTGAAAGGTAAGGATTTTCTGCCGCGCACAGCCTGTTGTGTTTCGAGAATCCAACCGGGCGGCGCCCGGAACCCACATCCAAATTCCGTCAGCCGTTGAACCGGTTCTCATTGTGCCATTGGAGAAAAGCGGGATCCGGTCGGGCGCCCTCGTCAGTAGGCAGCGAGATACTCCGGCCATGAAGCTCGTAGTAGTGTCGACCATTATCGAACTCTTCTCTTATCCTGCGGCTCACTTCAAAGCGGTTCTCCGGGGTCACAGTCACGTACCCGCCGTCAAATAGGCTATGAATGTCTCGCCTCAGAAGAAGGCCGTTCTTGGCTTCGTGTCCTCCCCCTTCCCCGTATGGACGAATATGAGCCGCCTCCAGAGCCGGTAGAGTGCGCTCTTGTGTTATGGCGCACCTACGCTGGTATAGGTCGGTCACGAGCACGCGGAAGGCTCCTTGGCCGAGACGCGGGCGGATCAGCTGCGGATCGCCGTACCGCGCTCGGTCTTCGGCCATACCGACAAATTGCTGCCGATTCATTCGGTCGTTCACCGCATTCCACAGAGCCAGGCCTTCAGCGTCTCCGGTGCTGTACGTCTTGAACGAAACGATATTTGGTGCCCAGCTTCGCGGGACGGGGATCCAGTCGGCCTCACGGAAGAAGAACGGCTGCGTGAGGATCCGGCAACCGATTTGAAAGTCACTTCGGTCCGACGGGTCGCTCCTGCGATAGCGTGCGATACGGGCTCGCATCTCCTGTGCCGACCGAGCACCATTTGCAACGCCAAAAGCTTCCCAGGCCAGCGAGCATGGCAGAGCATTGGCGTACGTGAACACGCCGCCACCGACGATCACGTTGCGGGGTGCGTGTAGCTTGAAGAGAAAGAGCTCGCCGGATCGTAGTGCCCGGAAGTTCGCCGCTGACGGTGCCCAGAAGTTGACCTCGCCAAGGTTGGGGTGCTGGCGCAACATCTCGAACCAGTCTCCGTCTGTGACTGCGATCACGAGGTTGACGGCCATCACTCGCTACCACTGCCTGGCTGAATGACGGCCCTAGGCGCCAAATCAAATATCGTTAAGGGACTGTAAATGATGCGATTTTTCTCGAAGCCGGCACTGGGGTCATGCTTGGTGGACGCCGGAGGTCCTTGACAATCAGGCCCAGATGCGCCATGTTCGCGTTGTCTCACCTGCCATGTGTAGGAGGAGCATTCGAGGCCGCCTAGGTTCGCTTGGGCGGCTTCAGCCGTTCTAGGGGTTGGCGCGGCGGAACGCATCTCGCTCCTTTCTGAGCTGCGCGATACGCCCACTTTTCTCCGTGCAATAGGCCGTTCTCAAGAGCCAGTAGCCTTGGCGCTGCCCTAGAACGACCAGATATTCCTCGCGAAACCAGAGCAGCGTGTTGGTCTCGGTGCCGCGGGTGTTCTGCCACATGTCGATCTCGACGTGAGACGCCGCATTCTCGATCACCCAGCGCACCCACCGAATACGCTCGCATCGGCGCAGGTCGGGCATGCGGTCATCTTCAACCCGTCCCTCCTGAACCAAGTGCCAGAACGAAGCCCATCGGTCCGCCGCCTCCGGTAATCGGCGGCAATTCACCCGATCTCCGCGAAAGGTAAGCTCGCCGCGCGCAATCTCGGCAATGAAGATGCGGTGGAGCTCGGCTTCATATGCGGGCCAGTCGCCCCCAAACGCGGCGAACGGCAGTAGATCGGGCGGGTTCATCCAGCCGCCTCCCGCGCCCGCCACACGAGAATGTTGAATTTCGTTGCCGTGAACGTGGAAGTGCGGATCAGAAGATTTTGCCCGAGCCGCTCACGCAGCCTAGCCGCAACTGCCGTCTTTGCCGGGCTCGTTGTGAGGCCACGGTTCGCATACGTTAGCGCTCCGACAACAAGGTCGGCAACCTGGAGCAGCTCGCTTTCGTGGCTGCGAACCTGCTGGACGCGCTGGATCGCCTCCCGGTCGAAGTCATAAAGACTGTTGGCCAGGACCTCATGCAGCTTCCGGGTTTTCGGCCCGCCGCGTGTGTCCTTTACGTCCAGGTAGATGCGATATCGATGCGGTGCGCAGAAGATGGGGCGCAGCATTGTGAAATACATCTTGTAGTACCAGTCGTCGTGTGACTGGTCGAAGCGCGCGTGGTCCAGCAAGCTCTTGTCCGGAACGACGAGGCCACGGAACCGAAGCCGCTCATCGTTCAAGAACAGGTCAATCAGAGCCAAGTAGAAATCGGCCTTGGCTGGCGAGACTTTTGTCCATTTCGCCTCGAAATCATGCGCAAGCCCATGGTCGGCCTTCAGCGCCCGCACTGCTTCGGAAATGGCGCGGCTGGCGTCGGCGGGGCAATAGACGGCACCCCAAGCCATTACAGGCACGCCGTCGTGCTCGAGATGGCAGCTTTCGTCGCAATAGACGTTGAACAGGCGTGGCTCCGTCATTCCGCCGCTTCCTTCTCATGCATCGATGCCGGGTCCAGCGCGTCGGCGAGAAGGGCTTCGAGGAGGCGCGCTCGAGTGGAGTCGGCGGTGGCGAGGGCGGTCGCCAGCCGATCGCAGAGGGCCATGAGGGCATCGACCTTGGCCACGATGCGATGTTGTTCGGCGAGAGGTGGGAGGGGGATTGGCAAGGAGCGTAGGATACCCTGATTGATTTTCGGCATCGTTTGCTGCGCCCCAGTCGCATTCGCGCTCAGGAAATGGCGAGCGAACGGAGCAATGCACCATAGATGCGCGAAACGTATGTCCACGTGCGGCGAGACCTTCACGCGCATTATCAGATCGGGAAACAGGAACGTTTCGGGCGGACCATCATAGATCGCAGCCATTCCGACATATTCCCGAGTGTTGCCTCGCTGAAACAAAAGGTCGCCCGGCTCGAGCCAATAGCGCGCAGCGTCTGCCAGACTCACATCAACATTCTTGAATTGCTGGGCATCGAAGGCGCCGCTTGTGGTCGCCGTGAGCGTTATCGCTTTCGGCGCGTCTTTTCTTTCCGACTTGCGCGGCGAGAGTCCGTTCTGAGGGCCATCCGTGAGGACCCCGTCCAGCGATTGCCAAATCCAATGTGATGGTATCGAGAAGTCCACCAGCGTCATATCAGGTTCGGCGCGCTGCTTCTTCGCCGCCTCCTGCTCCGACCAGATCCTTTCGACGAGGCTTGAGACAGGTTCGTCGGTGGTATCCTGGTCCACAAGTTTGCCGTGGACGGCGAGGTTGAGGATGGTCTGTCGGAGGGGTTTGATCTGGTCTGGGCGGGTGGTGAGGGCGGGGAGCGTGGCGAGGGCGAAGCGGGCGTTGGCTGGGAAGTCGGCTGGATCGGCGTCGGGCCCCGTATCAGAGGCAGTCAGGCGGGCGAGGCTGGCGGTGGTCAGCCGGTCGCGGGTCGCCTCGCGCTGCCCGCGCGCCGCCTCCAGCCGATCCAGCAGCGCCATCAGCTCCTCCACCTTCGCAACGATCCGCCGCTGCTCGGCAAGGGGTGGGAGGGTTAGCGCAACAGCTTCTAGCTTTGGCTTCGTGATGTGTTGGAGACCGACACCGCCATGAGCCTGC
Source organism: Paracoccus panacisoli (assembly GCF_042435015.1). Classification (NCBI taxonomy): domain Bacteria; kingdom Pseudomonadati; phylum Pseudomonadota; class Alphaproteobacteria; order Rhodobacterales; family Paracoccaceae; genus Paracoccus; species Paracoccus panacisoli. The sequence goes on from NZ_JBHMQU010000046.1 coordinate 155,767, forward strand.
TCAATCAGTTCCAGCAGGCGAGAGTTGATGGCGATCTTGAGGAAAGCCTTCTCGAACGCCTCGCCAAGCAGCACGGCTTTGAAGATATGCTGGTTCAGCACCGCTGGACCGCGGTCCCAGATATGGGCACCGAACGACGTTCCGGGGGTGCCCGACCAACTGATTAGAAAGTCGCCTGTGTCGATTAGGAACCTGGGCCTGACGTCACCGTCAAAGCGATTGAATGGTGCCGAAGCGTTGTTCAAGTTTTGGATTCGGACGATGGGCAAACCCTCTTGCGTCCAATCGGATGGCTTGAAAGCGCGCCCGTTGATGAGGTCCATGGCTTCGCCAAGTCTTACCAGCGCCCAGTTCGATGGCACGTCGAATGGCACATCCTCGGCTGACACCTTCGGCCATTTCACGATCTTCTTGATTTCTCCGGACGCCAGGCGGGCTTTCCAGGCATCAGCAATCTGCTTCAGTAGGACGGCCCCTTGCCCCTCGCTTGTATCGTGCGGCACAAGCTTCCCCCGCACGGCGAGGTCCAGCACGAAGCGTCGCAGGCGTGGAACCGCGTCGGGCGCCTCGGCCACCTTTTCGTAGAGGGCGAGCAGCCGTTCCGCGTTCATCGCGCCAGCGCCTCTGACAGGATCGCCTTCAACTGGTCGCGGAGCGCCGCCACCTCGGCCTCTGCGTTTGTCAGATCCTCCAGCAGCGTCTCTGGGTCGCCGTGATCTTCGGCCACCGTGTGCGGGTTCTTGATGTCGAGGTTGTAGCCGCGGGCCTTCACCTCCTCTGCGCTGACCTTCCAGGCGCGCTCGGTCTCCACCCGCCCCTCGCGGCGCGGCCCGCCCCACCAGGCGGCGCAGTCGGCCAGATGCTCCAGCCGGATGGGCCGGGTCATGGAATAGGCCTTCTGCCCCTCGGGTACCCGATGCTCCCAGAACCAGATGTCCCGCGTCGGCGCGCCCTTCTCGAAGAACAGCAGATTTGTGCCGATCGAGGCGTAGGGACGGAAGACCGAGTTCGGCAGGCGTACGATGGTGTGGAGGTTGCACTCCTCCATCAGGTGCTCCTTGAGCCGGGTCTTGACGCCCTCGCCGAACAGCGAGCCGTCAGGCAGGACCACGGCCGCGCGGCCGTTCGTCTTCAGCAGGCGGATGATTAGGGCAAGGAAGAGGTCGGCGGTCTCGCGGGTGCGGAAGTGCTGCGGGAAGTTGGACTCGATGCCGTCTTCCTCGCGCCCGCCGAAAGGCGGGTTGGTCAGCACGATGTCCACACGGTCGGACGCGGTGTAGCTGATGTAGGGGCGGGCCAGCGTGTTGTCGTGGCGCACGAAGGACGGGTCCTCGATGCCGTGCAGCAGCATGTTGGTGACGCAGAGCATGTGGGGAAGCTGCTTTTTCTCCACCGCGCGGAGGGCGCCCTGCATCGTCTCGCGCTGCGCAGGCGTGCGGACGTATTTCTCCTCCATGTGGCGGATGGAACAGGTCAGGAAGCCGCCAGTGCCGCAGGCGGGGTCGAACAGCGTCTCGCCCGGATGGGGGTCGACCATCTGGACCATGAAGGCGGTCACGGCGCGGGGCGTGTAGTATTCGCCCGCATTGCCCGCCGATTGCAGGTCGTTGAGCAGCTGCTCGTAGAACTCGCCGAAGTGGCGACGTTCGTCGAGGTTGTTGAAATCAACCTGATTGATCTTGTTGACAACCTGCCGTAGCAGCTGGCCGGATTTCATGTAGTTGTAGGCATCCTCGAACACGTCGCGCACGACGCGGCGGCGATCGCCCGGCTTGGCTGAGACCTGGAGGCCCTTGAGGGCGGGAAACAGCTCATCGTTGACGAAATCGAGCATGGCCTGCCCGGTGATGCCCTCGGGGTCCGCCGCCCAGTTCCGCCACTGGAAACGCTCGTGGATCGGCGAGCGGTAATCGTCGCGCGTGATTTCGAGTTCCTGATCCTGGTCGTCGATGATCTTGAGGAAGAACAGCCATGTGAGCTGGCTAATGCGCTGGGCATCGCCATCGACGCCTACGTCCTGGCGCATGATGTCCTGAATGGATTTGACGGTGGTACGGACGATCATGGTTCAGGCGGTCTCCTGGTAGAGTGCGTCCTGCAATTCATGGACGGCCTTCTCGAAGCCCGCCTTGCCGCCGAACGCGTTGATGAGTTGAACGACGCTGCCCATGTCGGTGAAGGGGGTCACCTTCAGCACATTGGCGTCGTCGAGATTGAGCACGCCCTCGTCGCGGTACTTCTCCAGCAGGGCATCGAGGACGGCGCGAGCTTGCGGCCCGTACTTGGTGAACACGTCACGCTTCTTCACGTTCTCGGCCCGTTCTCGGCGCGTGAGGGGCTTGGCGTCGAAGGCGACATGGCAGATCAGGTCGAACGGATCGAGATTCTTGCCAAGCTCGTCAGCGATGGCATCGAGGGCTAAACCTTCTGCCTCCAGTTCCTCGACGATGGCCTGCTTGCGCTCGGCGGCGTTCCAGCGTTTCAGAAACTCGTCGAGGCTGGCGAAGCGTTTCCTCAGGGCGTTCTTGGTGAAATCGCGCAGGGATTCGGTGACAAGCTTGCCGTTCTCGTCGAGGTATTCCACCCGCTCGGCGATGATGCGGGCGCCGACGCCATCGACGTAGATCTTGCGGACCGGATCGCCCGGCGGCAGCGGCAGGCCGGGCTGATCGACGATGGTCTCGTCCTCACCCGGCGTCGGCGGGATCGCGTCCTCGCCCTCGGGCGTTGCTGGTTCCTCGTCGGGCGGCGTCATCGGGTCATCCGCGCCTGGCGAGTAGATCTGCACGGGATCGCCGTCGAAGTCCGGGTCAGCGAAATGCGCTGTCGCGCCACGGAAATCGATCAGCGTGAAATAGAACTTCCTGGTGTCCTCGTGCACGCGGGTGCCGCGCCCGACGATCTGCTTGAACTCGGTCATCGAGCCGATTTCACGGTCGAGCACGATCAGGCGGCAGGTCTGCGCATCAACGCCGGTGGACAGCAGGCGTGAGGTCGTGACCAAGACGGGCCACTTCGATTCCGGGTCGATGAAGTTACCAAGCTGGTCCTGGCCCTCCTTGTCGCTGCCGGTGATGCGCATGACGTAGCGCGCGTTCTCGGTCACCAGGTCGGAGTTCTCGTTGATCAGCGCCTGACGCATGCGGGCTGCGTGTTCCTGATCGACGCAGAACACGATGGTCTTCTGGTAGCGGTCGCCGCTTTCCTTGAGGAAGGCCGTGATCTTTTTCGCCGTCAGAAGGGTGCGGTCGTCCAGAACCAGCGTGCGGTCGAAATCCTTGGCGTTGTAGATGCGGTCCTCGACCTCGTTGCCGTCGCGGTCCAGCTGGCCTTTCTCGGGCCGGTAGCCTTCTACGTCACGGTCGATGTGAACTTTGATGACCTTGTAGGGAGCCAGAAATCCGTCGCTGATCCCCTGCTTCAGCGAATAGGTGAATACAGGCTCGCCGAAATATTCCGTGTTGGAGACATATTCCGTCTCCTTCGGCGTGGCGGTCAGGCCGATCTGCGTCGCACCGGAAAAATGGGTCAGGATTTCACGCCAGGCGGAATCCTCGGCGGCGCTGCCGCGATGGCATTCGTCGATCACGATCAGATCGAAGAAGTCCTTCGAGAACTCCTTGAACAGCTTCTGGCGCTCTTCCGGCCCGGTGATCGCCTGATAGAGGCCGAGATAGACCTCGAAGGCGGTGTCGATGCGCCGTTTCCTGTCGAGCGCCAGCGTCAGGTCGACCGAGGTGCCGTCCTGCCGTTCGATGGTCTTGGCATTGGTTGAAAGCTTTGCCATTGCCGCGCCAAAGGGGCGGAAGTCGTTCACCATCGTCTGGTCGATCAGCACATTACGGTCGGCGAGGAACAGGACGCGCTTGTTGCCTTCGGGGTTCCAGCGCCGTGATTTCCATAGGCGCCAGATGATCTGGAACGCGGTGTAGGTCTTGCCCGTGCCGGTCGCCATGACCAGCAGCACCCGGTCCTGGCCCTTGGCGATGGCCTCGATCGCCGCGTTGACCGCGTTGACCTGGTAGTAACGCGGCTCCTTGCCGCTGCCGTCGTCGTGGTAGTCCTGAAGAACAATCTCTTCAGATTCGCCATCGAGTCCTCTCCAGGCGCGATAGCGCGCCCACAGGTCAGCGGGCGACGGGAAGGCGTCGAGACCAAGGTTCAGCTCGCGCGGCGAACTGGCGCCGGTGCGGTCATGGAATACGAAGCCGTCGCCGTTCGAACTGAAGACGAAGGGGATCTTCAGCGTTTCGGCATAGTCGAGCGCCTGCTGCATGCCGTCGCCGACGCTGTGGGAGTTGTCCTTCGCCTCGATCAGGGCGATCGGAATGTTCGGCTTGTAGTAGAGAACAAAGTCGGCCTTCTTCGCCTTGCCGCGCGTCACCAGCTTGCCGCGCACGATGATGCGGCCCTTGGTGAAATAGACCTCCTCCCGAACCTGCACCATCTCGTCCCAGCCTGCGCGCTTGACGGCAGGCAGGATGAACTTGGTGCAGATATCGCGCTCGGTGAGGCTTCGCTTGTCCATACCGGTCAGCCGCCCCCTTGTTCTTCGTTACTTGAAGCTGCTTCACCGGCGAAATTTTTTTCCTGCACGTCCAACCTCTTCAGACGCTCATACTCTTCGACTGCAAGTACGACGACGACGGGCCGGCCGTGCTTCGCCACCGCAACTGGCTCGGCTCGAGCGAGATCGATCAGTCGTCCGAATCCGTACTTCGCGTCTTTCGCGCTCAAGGTCTGCATTCGACTCCCCGCCTATGCCTGCATCACTTTTGGCCAATTTGGCCCAATGAAGCAATAGCAGCAGTGGCGTCAGATGTATGGAGTAGGTGTTCAGGTACCGAGGAAAGTGTTCTTCTGCTCGATCCAGCTGATCGGGAACGGGTCCATAAGTCGCGCGAGCGTAACGGCATCGCCCTGACGTCCGTCGAGAACCGCCTCAATGATGCCAGGCTCAAGCTGCGTCAGGCGCAGGAGGCGCGTCATATAGGACGTCGCGATCCCCTCGCGTTCAGCCAGTTCGGCGATGGTGGTGAACTCACCCGATTCCAGCATGCGCTTCCACCGGAAGGCACGCGCCAGCGCCTTAACCAGTGTGTTGTCCGGCGCTCGCGGCGCTGTGGTGCCCACAGGCAACTGCATCTCTTTCCGCCCGCCCCGCTTCACGATGCGGAATGGGACATGGATGGTCAGGCTGTCCGGGATCGGCGTGCCGCGGGTCATGCAGCCGCTCCCATGTGTCCAGCCAGCATCTCGCGCGTGAGACCGCCGAGCCCATCAATACGGAGCCGGACGTTGAGCCCACCCGTGCCGATGTCCACGCGCTCGACCAGCAGCGCCACGATGCGTGCCTGTTCGGCGGGGAACAGTTCGTCCCACAGCGGGTCGAGCTGCTGAAGCGCTGCCCGTGCGTCGGCCTCGGTGATCTCCTCGTCCTGTGTTCGACCCGCTCTCAACGTGCCCGCCACGATCTCGGGCTGGCGAAAGACGGCGCGAAGCTGGTCGATCACCGCCGCCTCGATATCGCCCGCGGGCACGCGGCCTACCGGGCACGACCCAGCGCCATGCTTCAGCACCGTCTGGCTGACATAATAACGGTAGAGCCTGTCGCCCTTGCGCGTATGCGTCGGTGAGAACGCCGCGCCATCGGGTCCGAACAGCAGTCCCTTCAGCAACGCGGGCGTGTCGGAGCGGGTGCGGGCGGCGCGCTTGCGGGGACTGTCTTGCAGGATGGCATGAACGCGGTCCCATGTCTCGCGGTTGATGATCGCGTCGTGCTCGCCGGGATAGCTGTCGCCCTTGTGGACCGCCTCGCCGATGTAGGCGCGGTTACTGAGCATCCGGTAGATGTACTTCTTGTCGATCCGGTTGCCGCGCGGCGTCCGGATGCCGCGTGCGCCGACCTCTCGCGCCAGGTCCGTGCAGGACCCGATCTCAAGGAAGCGCGCGAAGATCCATCGAACGTGCTCGGCGTGCTCTTCGTCCACAACCAGCTTCCGGTTCTCGACGCGATAGCCGAAGGGCGGCACCCCGCCCATCCACATGCCCTTCTTCCGGCTGGCGGCGACCTTGTCGCGGATGCGCTCGGCCGTCACCTCGCGTTCGAACTGGGCGAAGGACAGCAGGATGTTCAGCGTCAACCGTCCCATCGACGTGGTGGTGTTGAACGACTGCGTCACCGAGACGAAGGTCACGCCGTTGCGGTCGAACACCTCGACCAGCTTGGCGAAATCGGCCAGCGAGCGGCTGAGCCGGTCGATCTTGTAGACCACGACTACGTCGACCAGCCCGTCCTCGATGTCCTCCAGCAGCCGTCGGAGGCCGGGGCGTTCCAGCGTTCCACCCGAGATGCCGCCGTCGTCATACTGATCGCGGACCAGTACCCAGCCCTCGGACCGCTGGCTGGCGATGTAAGCTTCGCAGGCCTCGCGTTGGGCATGGAGGCTGTTGAACTCCTGCTCCAGCCCTTCCTCGGAGGACTTCCGGGTGTAGACGGCACACCGTAGCTTGCGGACGACCTTCGATTTTTCCGGCGGCTTCGTCATGTCCGCCCCCTGTGGTTCTTGAGCCCGAAGAACACCCAGCCGTTCCAGCGCGTGCCGGTGATCGCGCGGGCGATGGCGGACAGCGACTTGTAGGGCCGACCCTGCCATTCGAAGCCGTCGGCGGTGACGGTGACGATCTGCTCGACGCCCTGCCATTCGCGCAGGAGACGCGTGCCAGTGATCGGGCGGTCACGGTCGGAACGGATGCTGCGCTTCGTCCTGTCGCCGCCGTCCAGTTCCTCGCCCAGCCGTTCCAGCCGCCGGACCGTTTCGGGCTTCAGCCCGCCATAGGCCAGTTCCTGGATGCGGTAGGCCAAGCGGGACTCGAGGTAGCGCCGGTTGAACGGCGGCGGCTCGCTGTCGAACAGGTCGCGCCACTGTTGTTTCAGGTCGGGCGTCGGCGTGGTCTTGAGCGCGGCCAGGCGCGCGGGGATGGGATCGGGCTTGTTCATGCATTTCTCCGTTGAGTTGGAGTTGCATGACGGCATTGGTCGAGCGAATAGTGTAGGCAACTTTCTCCAGTACCGTCAGATACTTCGCCCGTCTCCCGCAACCGGAACCGAACCAGCCCGAGGGCCAGCAGGCCGCACAGCTCAGCACGTCGCTCTGCTGGCGTCATCTGGTCGGGCGGCAGCGGATTGGGGCGTTTCATGTGGTGCGAGTCCGGTCAGCAGTGGCTTCATTGTTGAAAAGCCATCTGGGCTCGGCGACTGGGACACGCTGTAGCAAAACTTGCGAGCCGGGCTCCCGATCGGCTTTACTACAGCAGCAGGAAGCAGTCTTGAGAGGATTTGGTTATGAGTCGGAAATACCAGAATATTGGCCGTGAGACTCTCGAGATCGTTGAAATCACACCTCTCCCTCTGCTTCAGGAGATTATCGATTTTCGGGAAGCCGAATCCGAACCGTCCTTGGGGATTGAGTTGCCCATTGTCGAAGACGACGACGATGTTCGGATTGCTGCCCTTGAGCAGTTGAATGAGGGCGCGGCCGAAGCCCTGCGCCCCCTCGAAGACCGGTGCCGGCGGATCAGGAGGCTTTCGATTGGGAAGGGACCGACGTCACTGGAACACGTTGCCAAGCAGCGGCTCTCTCATGAAGAATATGAAACGTTTGTCAATGAGCCGAATGAATTGTGCCGCAGCATCTGGGTTTACCTGCGCTACCCAGAAGAATTCGAAGATGCTGAAGCCTTTTATGCCGCACGCCAGTATCGTGATCATGGCAAGATGTATGACTCGTTTGAAGCAGATGTCGAAGGGACGATCGCGGACGCCGCCGGTGCCATTGACCAAGATGCCTTAGCCTCTTTGCTGACGGCTCGACTGGAACTTCCGTCAAAGGTTTCCATTCGTACCTTGGATTTGCCGAAGACAGCGAACCATCCGGCATCTGTTATGGTAATCGTTCGCCATGCCGGTCCGTTGTCCAGTGTCTTCAGTCATAGGGACAACGGAATGCGGGGTACGATCTACTATCGGCCTCCAAACGAAGCCACGTTGATTTGGACACCGGACGACAAGGTCATGGAAATCTGCGGTCCGAGCCCACAGGTCCGCAAGAAGGTAGGGGATGGATTTGCCGAAGTGGTGCTTGGGGCGGATCTATCAAAGAAGCCCCTGAATTGGCGTCACTACGATCTGTCGCCATTCCATGAATCGGCAGTGTCCCGGGTGGTGGTGTAGGAGGCCGCGCGCGGAGCCTTCGGCGTAGCGCAGC